>DAIUCB010000057.1:0-12325 GCA_036846385.1 Bacillota bacterium
GATTATTTTTAGTTTTTCTTGACAAAATTCTTATTACATTTCTGATTTCCGAATCACGTCCGATAACCGGATCAAGCTTGTTATTTTTAGCCAGCTCGACCAAATCAGAACCGTATTTAGAAAGAACATCATAGGTTGATTCGGGAGAATCACTGGTTACCCTTGTGTTGCCTCTCACAGTAGAGAGTGCATCGAGAAATTTATTTTTTTCCCAACCAAAATAGCTAAACAGTTTTTTTATGCTTTGCTTAGGCATATCCAATATTGACAGCACAATATGTTCTACCGAAACATATTCGTCCTTCATCCTTGAAGCTATATTTTCCGAGTCTACAAGCACTCTGTCAACATCCTGTGATATATATATTTTGCCGCTTTCTCTTCCCGGACCTGTCACACGTGGCATCGCTTCTATCATTTGTTTCAGCTTCAAATTAACCTGATGAGCGTCAATGTTCATTTTTGTCAGCAGCTGTCCAACCAGACCGCCTTCTTGATTTACAAGAGCAAATAATAAATGCTCCTGCTCAATTTGCATATTATGATTTTCAATGGCAATATTTTGTGCATCCTGAATTGCTTCAAGCGATTTTTGCGTAAATTTTTGTGCATTCATTATTATCATTCCTCCTCAAAAAATATCTACCATTAATATGATACCATAAATTATATTACCTAAACATAAAATTTTTTCAAGTTGGGAAACAATATATATTTATTGTATAACGATAAAAATATATTGACAAATGAAAATTATTGAATATAATTAAATTATATAAATTAAAATTATATATATTTTGGAGGATGTATGTATAAAAAAAGTATTATTCATTATATGACAAAGATTTGTGTAGATATTCTTTTTTATGTTGGTATTGTTTGCTGCCTTCTTGTTCCTTTTTCGAAAGAAATGATAGCAAAATACTTTGGTTTTATAGGAGCTGCCACAGCTCCGATTATCATAGTTCTTTTTTTATCAGGTGTTCTGTCTGTTTATATTTTATGGCAGCTGAAAATAATGTTTAGGACACTTTTAAACGGAAATCCGTTTATTGCAGCAAATGTAACATGTTTTAGAAAAATTGCAGCTGCAAGCATTTTAATAGCTTTAATATATCTGGTAAAATGTTTATTTTCTTTTACTTTATCAACTGTAGTAATTATTGTTATTTTCATTATCGCCGGGTTATTCAGTCTGACTCTGAAGGATCTTTTCAAGCAGGCGATATATTACAAGGATGAAAATGATTTAACCGTTTAGGAGGTATATTATGGCTATAGTAATTCAACTGGATGTAATGATGGCAAAAAGAAAAATCGGGCTGATGGAGCTTTCTGAAAAAATAGGCATTACACCTGCAAATCTTTCGATATTAAAAAACAATAAGGCTAAAGCTATAAGACTGTCTACGCTGGAGGAAATATGCAAAGCATTAGATTGTCAGCCGGGGGATATTATAGAGTATGTAAAGGAGTAGCATTATGAAACAAAATGTAAAAATCAGATTATCTTTATATGGAATCATTTCTGCCATAAGCTACAGTTATTTGGTTATGGTACCAAAACCGGGAATAAGTATACCTATATTTCTGCTTATACAATTTACGTCCGTTTATTTAGCTTTAAGAAACAGACCTGAGATAAAAAATACAAATGGTATATTAATGTTTATACCGATTTTAATTTTATCCCTGAACTATTTTATCAGTGGCAGCAATATGTGGAGAATTACAAATTTTATTGCGATAACGACATTGTATAGTATTATGTTTCTGATAGTAAATAATCAGCTTTCATTAGACAGACAAAGCTCAAAATTCATTTTTAATGTTATTGCAAATATTTTTGTACCGATTTGCAGCTTTTCTGTACCATTTAAATGGTTTTTTTCGGGTAATAAAAGTTCGTCAATTGAAAGATTCAAAATAAAACGAATATTGATGGGAATTATGGTATCAATGCCTTGTATAATCTTTTTGCTGATAATTCTGTCCTCTGCCGATATGATTTTTTCAGAGAGGGTAAGAGGTCTGATGATTTGGTTTAACAATAATTTTAATCTTAATTTCATATATAGGTTATTTGTCGGTTTAGTTGCAGGATTGTATTTATTCGGTTTTTTGTATACTACCTTTCCTTCCGAAGAATCAGATAAAATTAAACATTTTATAGATAATGCAGATGGTTTCAAGGTGGAAAAGAAAATAAACGCAGATCTCATAGTAATTAATATATTATTGATTTCAATTGTAACCGTTTATACAGCTTTTATTTCAATTCAGTTTAAATATCTTTTTGCCGGTGCAGAGCTACCCTATGGGCTGAATTTTGCAGAATATGCAAGAAGGGGATTTTTTGAATTGGTATTTTTAAGTGTTATTAATGTTGGTTTAATATTGCTTTCAATATTTTTACTTAAGGAAAAAATATATTATGAGAAAACTATATGGTCTAACGTGACTAAAGCATTGCTTTTATACCTTTGTACAGTAACTGCTGTATTGCTTGTTTCTTCTTTTTACAGAATGATGCTTTATGATAACGAATATGGTTTTACAAGACTAAGGATTATAGTGTATTTGTTTTTACTATTTGAAGCAATCGGATTGGCGGTAACTCTTAAATTTATTTTGAAGCCTTCATTTAATATAATTGCCGTATATTGCATCATAATCTTTATGTATTATTTGACTTTGAATATTGTTCCGATTGATTATGTAATAGCAAAACGGAATATAGATATGTATTTTAAAACAAATTCGGATAATCTGGATCGGGAGTATCTGATTAGCCTATCGACAGATGCAGCTCCGCAAATTCAAAGGCTATTGGAAAGTAAGGACGTCGATATAATAACAAAATATAAAGCCAAAATGTATTTTAATAATTTAAAAACAAGTCTTGACAATTCGGATTCAAATTGGCAGTGCTATAATTTAGCAGATGAAAAAGCAAAAAGAATATTAACAGAATTTTTAAAAAGCTATTAAATATTTCATAATCATAGTTAAAATCAAAAAAAAGCCTACATTTTAGGCTTTTTTTGTAACTGTTTATTAAAATTTCTGAAAACCAAAGCCCAGAACTTCATGAACATTTCTGACAATCACAAAGACCTCAGGGTCTATATTTTTTAATTCCTTTTTAAGTATAAAATATTCGTTTTTAGCTAAAATAGTTACGATAATATCCTTGCTTTCATTGGTATAACCGCCTTCTGCTTTATAAACAGTCACCCCTCGATCAATTTTTGCAAATATAAATTTTTTTACCTCAAGAGGCCTCTTTGTTATTATTACAACCTCACGTTTTATTGAAAAGCCATCAATAAAATAATTAACCACTATACCATTTAAAAACCATCCAAAAGCACCGACAATTCCTGTATTTAAACCATATGTGAAAAAGGCAAAGACAACCACAATGATATCGGCAGCCATCAAACCTTTACCCATATCTAAATTTAAATATTTATTCAGTATTTTTGCAATTATATCGGTACCGCCTGTAGACGCATTATTGTTAAAAACCAAAGACAGACCCATTGCTGATATTATTATACCGCAAATCAGGTTTAAAAGAGTTTCATCAGTTACAGGCTTTGTTGCAGGGTAGAAGCTTTCCATTGCAAACATAAACAAAGAAAACAACACAACTGAAAAAATAGTTTTTCCTCCAAATTCAGTACCTATAAATATAAAACCAACTATTAACAAAATAAGGTTTAAAACAAAATTTATTGCTGAAATAGATAAAGGAACATAATTATTTATTACAATTGCCAGTCCGGAAACTCCGCCTGTAGCTAAATTTTCCGGTACCATAAAATAATACACGCCTATTGTAACTATAAATGTTCCGATTGCTGTAAAAAAATATTCTTTTAAAGTCTGCTTGTTAAGCATATAATAAATCGCCTCCGATTTCATAAATCAATTCACAGTTAAATACATTTTAACCTAATAATTATAACTTATCAAGGAGTATTCATATATTGAATAACATTTCATGCAAATGATTAAAAAAGTATTGCTTTTATTGTTTTGAAAAATGCAGAATACTTTAGCAATTATGAGAAAAACTAAGCATACGATAGATTGAGATAATTTTATGCTTTAATTTGGCATCAGTATCATTTTACGTCTGTTAATATAGAAGATATCAATTTGCTGATAGAGGTAAATAGTGATATAATGCCATTTATTGCATTAATTAAATATGTTGGGAGTGGTTTGTTTGGATGATATAATTAATCAAATTATACAAATCGATTCTGTTGCTTATGATAATATGAAAAAAAATCAACAATTTCTGTTAAATAAAAAGCAAGAATATGAAAATATAATTACAAATTATAGAAATGAAAAAATAGCTATAGCAAAATTCAATGCAGAACAAATAAATAAAAGCATTGATGAAAGCTTAATAAGGCAGGAAGAAGCTGAAAAAGAAAAAATCAAAAAAATTTCATTAGAACTCGAAGAAAAATACTCAGCTGTCGAAGAAGAGCTGCTTCAAAAAATATTCAATAGATTATTTATATCGGAGGGGTAGCATGAACCCTTATATGTCATATGAGGCTGTAAATACAAAAATTATATCAAGGACAGGACATTTGCTGAACAAAAATGAGTGGAATAAGCTATTAAGCTTTAATACTGTTGAACAGATGACAGACTATCTTAAGCAGCAGCCTCAAATAAAAAAAATACTTGAAGAATTTAAAAATGATAATATCCACAGAGATAGCTTGGAGGCTGTTTTAGGTAAAATTAAAACAAATGAAATTGAAGATTTAATCAATTATTTTTCCGGACCTTATAAGGAATTTATCAAGGCTATGCTCATAGACAGTGAAATAACGGATATAAGCCTGATTCTAAGAAAAATTGCCAGAGGAGAATCATTAGAGGATGTTAACAAAAGATTTATTCACTCAGAAAAATATTCCGGAATATCATATGATAAGCTGCTTTCTTCAAGAAGCGTAGAAAATTTTACTCAAAATTTAAAGGACACACCGTATTATATCGGATTAAGGAATCTTTCTAATGAGGATGCGATAAATCGCGAATTTCATATAGAAATGAAGCTGCAAGGCGTTCTTTATACAACCTTGCTGAATAAAGCAGAAAACCTGAATAAAGACGATATGGAAACAGCTCAGGATATTATAGGTTTTAAAATTGACCTTGAAAATATTCAATGGATATACAGAGCTATAAAATATTATGATATATCACCGGAAGAAATTCTTGTATACAGCCTTGAGGGCGGTAAAAAAATAAAATATAAAAGATTAAAGAATTTATGTTATTCAAAAACCATAGAGGAATTTAAACAATCGGTAACAGCTTATTTAAAATACGATATATTTAAGGGAATTGCCGACTCTAATACCGATATAGGTGTTGACTATCACATGTTCAATTATTTGAAGAACAAGCACTATAATAATATAGGCTCCAGTATAGCTTATTTTTATATTTTAGGTATAATAATTGATGATTTAACATCAATTACAGAAGGAATAAAATACAATGTGCCAAGAGAAAAGCTTATGGAGTATCTTGCATATAGAATATGATGAACGGAGGAATACAGATGGCTATTGAAAATATGTCACTATTGCAGATAGTTGGATCTCTGGATGAGATGCATTCTATTTTAAAAAAATTAATAATATGTGAAAATGTTCATCTGAATTTAGATACAGGCAATGCTTATAACAATAACTATATAGTTCATCAATATGAGTCAAATATAATAGGCAGTTCTTCAGCCAAAGCTATTGATTACGATAACGAAGAAATTATATGCAGCAAAAGCTTGCAAATTGTAGAGGACTTATGTAAAGGACTTAATATTGAATTGAAATTAGATAAAAAATATCTGACAGATGATAGTTATAGTTTGGTAAATGCCGAAGATGACTTAAAAATACTGAATGACTCGATTGGTTATAAGGCATCAGAAATAAACAGTAAAAACCATGAAATAGAAAAGCTGTTAACCTTTAAGGATAAAATTGATTGCATTTATGATAAAAATATTAAATTAGAAAATATTGCTGACTTAAATTATTTCGAATATGAAATCGGCTCCTTATCCAGTGAAAATAAATGGAGATTAAAGAAAAACTACGAAAATTTAAGTGCAATAGTTTTAAGAATCGGAATTATTAAATCATCAATTGAAGATCTGTATGTAATTATTTATCCAAAACAATTTAAAGAAGAAACCAAAAATCTGTTAAAATCGCTTAATTGGAATCAACTGCAAATACCTGAGGGAATTAACGGTAACCCTGCACAAATGATTGAACAGATAAAAAACAAAATAGAAGTATATAAAAATGATATCAATGAGCTTTCCGGTATTATTGAATTAGATAAGGAAGAAAACAAATATATATTAAATAAAATTTATAACACCTTAAAGCTGGAAGAAAAAATTATAAAGTTAGTTAAAAATATTGATTTTGGAGATAATTTATTTATTATTAATGTTTGGGTTAAAGAGAGTGAAAGATTAGCAGTTGAAGAAGCTATAGGAACAGTAACAAATAAATTTATAATTACATACAAATCAGCACAAGAGATCGGCAAGCAGGTTAAGCCTCCTACAATGCTAAAAAACAACTGGTTTACAAAGCCCTTTGAGCTGATAGTAAGAATGTATGGATTACCCTCTTACTACGAGGTTGACCCGACACCCTTTTTAGCAATTACATTTTGTTTGATGTTTGGAATTATGTTTGGTGATATCGGTCAAGGTTTAATTTATTTCCTGGCAGGCTTTATGCTATATAAAAAAATGAAGGATCCCGGCGCAATACTTATGCGTCTCGGAGGAAGTTCAATTGTATTCGGATTTGTTTACGGAAGTCTTTTCGGGTTAGAACAGGCAGAGCTTCCATGGCTGCCAAGCCTTATCGGCAGACCCTTGGACCCTAAAAACATACCTATGATATTATTGACCGGTGTTATTTTCGGTATTGCAGTATTAACAATATCATTTATTATCGGTATTGTTAATTCATTAAAGAAGGGGGACATAGAAGAAGGACTTTTCGGTAAAAACGGAGTTATCGGATATTTATTTTTTATAAGCATGGTTCTGATAGCAGTAGCCTTGACAGGTGCAATAAGCTTACCTCTGATTATACCGGTTATATCACTTGTACTTACTTTGGTAATAATGATTTTAAAAGTACCTATTACAAATTTGGTTATGAATAAAAGACCTTTAATTCACGGTAGCCCGGGAGCATATTTCACAGAAAGTATATTTGAAGGTATTGAAACAATATTAAATGCATTAAGCAACGGAATTTCCTTTATACGTGTAGGAGCCTTTGCATTAAATCACGCAGGATTATTCTTGGCATTTTTGGTAATGTCAGAATTAACAGAAAATATCTTTTTAAAAATTTTAATAATTTTATTAGGAAATATTTTAATCTTAACTCTTGAAGGATTAGTAGTATTTATTCAAGGACTTCGTCTGCAGTATTACGAAATGTTCAGTAAATATTTTCAAGGTGACGGAATAGAATTTGAACCTATAAAGCTTATTCGATAAAAACTAAAAAAAGAAAATAAAGGAAGGATTATATTATGCAAATTATATCAATTATTTTAGCAGCAGCAATTTCGATCGGAACAATAATTTATGGCTACAAAGCAATGAAAAAGGGTAAAAAAGGAAATATAAAAAAGGCAATATTATCAACTATGTCAGCATTTTCACTTGTTATGATAGGAGCAATTATATCTACCATATTCGGAGGAAATGTATTTGCAGACACTGTAAAAACCACTGCCGAAGCAGCAGGAATCAGTCTTGGAGAGGGTTTCAAATATTTGGCAGCTGCTTTGAGCACAGGTCTTGCTACAATCGGTACAGGTGTTGCCGTAGGTTCTGTTGGTTCTTCAGCAGTAGGTGCAGTGTCTGAGGATTCCTCAATATTAGGTAAAACCTTGATATATGTAGGAATGGCTGAAGGTATTGCAATTTATGGTATGATAATATCAATATTAATTCTTTTCGTTTAGATATAAAATAACGGAAACAATTTACGATTCTATTAATGAATCGAAAATCTAAATTATATGAAAAGGGAATGTATATGAAGTCATTTTTGATAAGTGATAATAGGGATACTTGGGTTGGTATGAGATTAACAGGTATCAACGGTATTTTAGTGCGCGACAGAGAGAATGCTTTAACAGCAATTAAGGATGCTATGAAAAATGAAGAGATAGGTATTTTAATTCTTACTGAAAGAGTAGTTGATATGATAAAGGAAGAGGTTATGGAGTATAAATTAAAATGCAAAACTCCTCTTATCATAGAAATACCGGACAGACGCGGCACTATTAGAGAAGGTGATGCCATTACTAATTACATCAGAAATTCCATTGGCATTCGTATATGAGGTGAAGAGCATATGGTTACTATAGAGCAAAAATTACTGCTTTTTTCAAAGCTTCTGAATCAATCAATGGATAAAAAGTTTCAAGAAGAATTGAAGGAAATGGAAAAGCAATACAAGGAAAAGCTCCAAAAAAATAAAGAAAATGTAGACAGCGAGGTACGTATAATTGAGGAAAGAGCCAGAATCGGTACAGAGACTAAACGTACTCAAAGCTTAAGCAAATCAAAGGTCAAGTTAAAAAAAGAAATAATGTCATTGAATGAAAAATATTATAATATTTTTATGGATAAATTTAAAAATAAATTATATACCTTTGTTCAATCAGACAGATATAAAGAATATTTATCAAATATAATATTAAGATTAAATGAAGAATTTTCAATAAACAGCCAGTTCAACAATATCATTGTTTATCTGAGTAAAAACGATTATGATAAATATGCTGAATATATAAAACAATTGATTTTGAAAGATAAGAGCGAAATAAACATAATTTATAACACGACGGATTTGATTATCGGAGGGTTAATTATAGAAAATTCCGATAATAATTACAGAATAGATTTAAGTGTAGATTCTATTCTTGAGGATAACAAGACATATATTATGCAGACATTATTTGAAGCTTTGGAGGCAGGTGTTTACAATGGCTAATTTCGAAGGAATTGTTAGATTAATAAACGGACCTGTTGTAAAGGGCTTAAATATGGGTTCCTTTAAGGTTAATGAGATGGTCACCGTAGGAAAACAAAAGCTGATAGGAGAGGTCGTTTCAATTGAAGGTGACGCAGCAACTGTTCAGGTATATGAGGAAACCGAAGGGCTCAGAGCAGGAGAAAAAATCTATTCAACAGGAACTCCATTTTCAGTAACATTAGGACCGGGAATATTAGGAAGTATATTTGACGGTATACAAAGACCCCTTGAAAAAATTCAAATCATGTCTAAAGATTTTATACCTGAAGGAATAGGACTTATCTCATTAGATGAAAAGAAGGAATGGGAGACTGAAATAACAGTAAAGGTTGGAGATATTCTCAAAGCAGGAGATATTTACGGAACAGTACAAGAAACCTCAAGTATAGTTCATAAGCTTATGGTTCCTTATAATATATCCGGAATTGTAAAGGAAGTTAAACCTAATGGTTTATATAAATTAAATGATGCTGTCGTTGTTCTGGAAAAGGACACTAAGGAGACTGTGAATTTAACACTATGTACAAAATGGCCGGTCAGAAAACCAAGACCTATTGATCAAAGACTGCCGATATATAAGCCTTTAATTACCGGTCAAAGGGTTATAGATTCCTTTTATCCCGTTGCAAAGGGAGGTACGGTCGGTCTCCCGGGAGGCTTTGGTACAGGAAAGACAGTAACACAGCATCAGCTTGCTAAATGGAGTGATGCAGATATCATAGTTTATGTGGGCTGCGGAGAACGGGGAAATGAAATGACTGATGTTTTGGAGGAATTTCCCGCATTGATAGACCCAAGAACCGGCAGACCTCTTATGGAAAGAACAATTCTTATAGCAAATACATCCAATATGCCTGTAGCAGCCAGAGAAGCAAGTATTTATACAGGTATAACAATGGCGGAATACTACAGAGATATGGGTTATGATGTGGCTATAATGGCTGATTCAACCTCAAGATGGGCTGAGGCTCTCAGAGAAATATCCGGACGTTTGGAGGAAATGCCTGCCGAGGAAGGTTATCCGGCATATTTGCCTTCAAGATTGGCTGAATTTTATGAAAGAGCAGGCTGTGTCAGAACATTAAACGGTCATGAAGCCTCTGTAACAATAATCGGAGCTGTTTCTCCTGCAGGGGGAGATTTTTCAGAACCTGTGACAGAAAATACAAAAAGATTCGTTACTGCATTTTTGGCCTTGGATAAAAAGCTTGCATATGCCAGGCATTTTCCTGCAATAAATTATTTAACCAGCTACTCAGGATATGTATCCATGCTTGAGGACTGGTATAAATCAAATGTTGCACTTGACATGATTGACTTAAGAAACAAAATGGTTAAGCTTTTACAGGAGGAAGAAAAATTAAATGAAATAGTACAGCTGGTGGGAGAGGATGTTCTTCCGAATGATCAAGCACTTGTACTTGAAACGGCAAGAATTATCAAGAAGGGTTTTTTACAGCAAAATGCTCTTCATCCGGAGGATACCTACGTTAATTTGGAGAAGCAATATAAAATGCTTCAAATAATAGATATGTTTTATGAAAATGCTTTGTTGTGTGTAAAAATGGGAATACCCATTTCCACAATAAGAAGCGAGGGAGTCATTCAGGATATTTTAAAAATGAAATATGATATTCCGAACGATAAATTGGAGCTTTTAGATGATTTAAAGAAGAAACTGGTTGAAGCGTACAGTAGCTTGAGACAGAAATATGAATAGGAGAACTAATATGAGAAAAGAATATTTAAAGCTGCAAAAAGTAGAAGGTCCTCTAATAGTTCTTTCAGGTATTACTGATGTCGCCAATGGAGAAACGGTAAATATAAAGGTAGAAAATCGTGAGACCAGAAAAGGCAAGGTAATTAAAATTGACGGCGATATGGCAGTAGTTCAGGTTTTTGAAGGCACTGCAGGAATCTCAACAGATAATTCCTCTGTAAAATTTATGGGCGAGCCTTTAACCATACCCTTATCAAAGGAAATATTAGGCAGAACCTTTAATGGAGTAGGAGAACCAATAGATAATGCTTATCAGATAGTTTCAAGCTATAGGCAAAACATTAACGGGCGCCCTATTAATCCGGTTGCCAGAAGATATCCGAGGAATTTTATTCAAACAGGCATATCTGCCATTGATGCTTTGATGACCTTGATAAGAGGTCAAAAGCTGCCTATTTTTTCCGGAAACGGAATAGCCCATAAGGAGCTGGCAGCTCAAATAATAAACCAAGCTAAAATAAAAGGAGCTACAAATGAAAATTTTGCTGTAGTATTCGGGGCTATGGGCGTCCGCCACGATGATGCCGATTACTTTAAAAGAAGCTTTGAAGCAGCAGGAGTATTAGATCACGTTGTAATGTACATTAATACTGCAGATGCTCCGATAGTCGAAAGAATATCCACGCCGAGATGTGCTCTGACTGCTGCTGAATATTTGGCATTTAAAAACAATATGCACGTTCTTGTAATACTTACTGACATAACAAGCTATGCGGAAGCATTGAGAGAAATATCAACAGCTAAAGAGGAGGTACCCTCCAGAAAAGGATATCCGGGCTATCTATACTCAGATCTTTCAACAATATATGAAAGAGCAGGCATGTTAAAGAGCAGTGAAGGTTCAATAACCCTCATTCCGATTCTCACAATGCCGAATGATGATATAACACATCCGATTCCGGACTTAACAGGATTTATTACTGAAGGACAGATTGTTTTAAACAGAGAGCTCAATCAAAAAAGCATATATCCGCCTATAGATATACTTCCGTCTCTTTCACGATTGATGAAGGACGGTATAGGAGAAGACTATACGAGAGAGGATCATGCAGATCTTCAAAGTCAATTGTTTTCTGCCTACTCCAAGGTACAGGATGTAAGAAGCCTCGCACAGATAATAGGAGAGGATGACTTAAGTGATATCGATATATTATATCTGAAATTTGGAAGAGAGCTCGAAAATAAATTTATTGCTCAAGGGAAAAATGAAAACAGAAGCATAACAGATACTTTAGATTTGGGATGGTATATATTATCAATCCTTCCCGAGACAGAGCTTGATCGTATGAAATCTGAAATAATAAAGAAATATTATGTGAAAAACAGGGAGAGATAGTAATGGCTGTTCAAATTGCACCTACTAAAGCTAACCTAATAAAATCAAAATCATCATTAATCCTATCGAAAA
>DAIUCB010000058.1:0-12195 GCA_036846385.1 Bacillota bacterium
CGAATTAGCATCGGGTAAATATGCATCTGTACCCTTGGTCATAGCAGAAGCTAATCCTTCGCTTAAATACATTGTTCTGGTAACTCTTAAATCATAGCCGACGGTTGAAGAACTGTCCTTTAAAAGATAAAATTCTCCGGCATTTCCTACAGGTATCTTCCTAAAGCCCTGTGCAATGAGCTGTGCCTCTGAATAACCGCTGACATTGGTATAATCTACCTCAATTCCGATTTTTCCGCTGCCGAAGTTTTTGTGAGCCTTTAAAGAAGTAGGAGTTTGTTCGGTAATAATCGCACCGTTAGGATCACGATAGCTCGGTAAAATATTGGCAGGCTCTATTTTATTTATATTATTTAGAGAGGCGTTAAATTGCTCCTCGGAAGGTGCATGGAATCCCGTTATCAAGCCCATATCCTCATCAGCCTTCAATGAATAAAAAACAGAAAGATTATTAATATTGTGTCCAAAACAAGTTTCTACCTTCCAATCCGAATAATCTCCGTTAAGGTCATCTTCAACAAGCTCAGCAGGATATTTTGTTTTATTGCCCGAGGTATCGGTATTTATAACATATACATTTTCAAGCTGTGAGCTTATAAGCTTATTAATTCTAAAGGATACACGGCTTTTTCCATAAGGATAATATGTATAAACACCACCCGGCATATTGCCCAGGTCGGAAACATTATAAACTTTAATTGACGGATGGTCCAAATCACTTAAGTGCGCCACATTGCTGAATTCATAATTACTGATTGTAGCTCTCTTATAGTCATCTATAATTTCGCAGGAAACAGGAGCAGATGAATAAGCTTCGCCGTTTGAAAGCTTCATTTTTGCTGTAAGTGTATGCACCGAATTTTTCTTTGCAGAAGCTAAAGCCACATTCGTGCTATAGCTGTGTCTGCCGTTTGCTACAGCTGTTCCGATTAATATCTCACCGTCATAGATTTCAACTGTACTGTCTGCAAAAGCCACACCTCGAACAGTTATTTCGGATTTTTGACCTGCAACCTGCTTTGGTGCAACAAGGTTAACATAAGGCGTATCAGTCAGTTTGTAGAACATTGATGTTGATTCGATACCGTTTCGTTCAAAGCTTAATCGGAGAGAAGTATTGTTTTGCAATTTTCCGACAGATAAATCACAGGTATACGTTATAACATAATTACCCTCAGCATCGGGAGTATAGTTCAATCTTCCGAATTCCGATGCTTTGCCGTTTACGGTCTTATTTTTTGGATTCCTATTGTAGTCATCATAAGCAGTTATAGCTTTTAAGGTCATAGAGCTTTTTAAAAGCTCATTTACAATTACTCTTGCCTTTACATATACCATACCTTGCATATTTTCTGCAGAGGAAGGTATATATTTTGTATCAAAGACTACGGAGTATTGCATCAGCATGTTTTTATTAACGAGAGATGGAAGTGATATTTCGCCCAAGGATTTTGCCTTCCCATGCTCAATCGTAAAAGCTTTCTTTGAATAATGTACATTTTCTGTTAATCCATAGCTGTCAAATACACCGATTTCAGACAGTCCGCTTAAATCTGTCAAATTATATCCTGAGAAAATAACCGCCGTATATTGACCTGCTTCAAGGTTATAAGCTGCAGAAGAAAGCTTGCCGTCTGAATCAATTATTGTAGACGCACGTCGTCCCTTGCTGTCATAAATAAGCATATATGAAGCAGGCGGATTATCACCGGATTTTGGTACATAGGCTGTAACGATACCCTTCGGAAGAGCTACAATATCAACAGAGCCATTACCGTACTCGTCGAGGGTTACGGTGTAATATTCCTTTTCACTGACAAAGCCGGGTTTCATATAAGGATATAGCTTCACAGTTTGATTAAAGCAGTCATTTATAAAATACTGATACGAATTAGCTGTATAAGAATTTATATTGTTGCCTGCAGAATCGCGAGCTACCACATATTCCAAGCTGTTGTTGGATTCCAGCAGCTTGGAAGCATCATATTCCTCATCCGGAAATTGTAAAGCCTTACTGTAGGAATTTAATTTTAATCGGTTTTGATCCGCATATTTTAATTCTGCCTCGCTATTCTGAGTTGATTCAGAATCAGCAGTATAGGAATAATATAAATTGTTATAGTTATCCTTTGATACATTTATATTAATCATACAGTCGGGATATATCGTAAATGTTGCCAATCCGTTTTTATCAGTTGAAGCTGAAGCACTGTAAAAGAAGTATGTGTCTCCGTTGGTAACAGCCTGTGTCAATGAAACAGAAGCTTGGGGAATGATACGTCCCACAACATTTTTATCATTAACCTTTACAGTCAAGCTGACAGTTGAAAGAGGAGTTACAGCTACGTTATGCGTATTAGCTCCTGCCGCAAGGGTTATAGGTGTCGTAACAACAGAAGGCGCCGAATAAATTTTCAAATCATCATATGGCAAGAAAAGCTCATAGCTGTCTATTACCATACCTTCATACAGTCCGTATTTAATATTGTTAGGAGTTGCATAGTCATAATATGTATTCTCGCCTGACTTATAACTGTATCTGATATATGCGCCGGATGATACTGTACCGCCGCTTATGTTAAAGCATATACTTGCAGGCTTAAGAGCATCACTCAAATCTACAGATGTATTTATTCCTGAAGCAGCTGTAAACTGACCGCTTTTATAAATATTAGCAGCATCATATAATGAATAAAAATAGCTGTCAGGAGTTAATTTATTAAAATTAAATTCTGTTTGACCGTCACTTATGTATTTATAATATGAACCTCCGTTAATTTGGTTTACTCTCAGATATTTGCCGTCAAAATTACCGGTGTTATTCAGACCGCTGAATTTTACAGCTGCAGAAACAATCAGAGAACGTTCCTCTGTTTTAACGGTAAAATTAGTCGGCAGATTCGGGTCAGTCAGCTTGTATTCAATAGATATCAATTCCGCAGCATCTGTAGGGATCGCTTTAGCTGCCGAATAAATACCGTAGCTGTCCTCAGTAAGAGCAGTATCGGAAATTCTTTCCGTTCCTGTTGAATCCTTATATTTCAAGGAAGCACTAGCAATATGCTCTTTTTTTCCTCTCAAGGTGTATTTTATTTCACTGCCCCATTCCGCATAACGATCAGTACCATGATAGTTTGTTGCAATATCTGCACGATAGCTGTTGATATAAGGTATTTCCGCAACATTTACTGCAATTTCAGTATAATCGGAGCTTAGGCCAAAAGAATCAACAAGGTAGAAACGAAGCTTTTTGATGGTGCTGTCATTAAAATTAATCAGCTTAGAATATGTATTTACAGAACCTGTTACTGCCGTACGATTCAAAATATAAGAAGCAATTACATTGTCATTCTCGTCAAGCAGCTCAGCATTGGCAATATTACCCACCCCCTCAGATTGTACATAAAGGCTGTAATTGCCGAATTTATTCAACAACAGCGGTTCATTGCCTTTCAAACCTATAATACCGCAGACAGAGGGTCCCGGAACAACTGCAGAACGATAATTAATTGAAGCAGATGCGTTGTATGTATTGCCTTTCTGATTTTTAAATTCGAAGTATATGGTTTTGTTGCCATAGCCCTCACTTAACGTATAGCTTACGGAGCTTTCAATGCTTTTAAAAGCAATATTCGACAGGTCAGCTTGATTCTCTGAAAAACGAACATCTGTAAAGCTTCCCGGAGCAATAATAATATTTACCTGCTGCTGTAATGTATAAGCTTCGCCGTTGTTAATCTTAACAGTCGGGTTAGTAATTATAACAGCATCCTCCGCAGGCAGCAAAACTGCCTCGCTAAAACCGTTTATTTGAGTATCATCCTCTGTGATAAATACCTCATACCATCCCCGGGCAAGACTGTCGGTAAGGGTTTTTGATATAGTAAGCTTTGAATTTGATATAAAGGTAGCTGACAGCTGTTGAGGCGATGCAGACAGACCGTTAACACTATGCTCCATAAAATGAGCAGTATAGCTTTTGCCGCTGTCAAAGCCGCTTCCGTACAATACCAAATCTCTGTTGCCTGATATTCTTGTCAGAGCAGGAGGTATAATCGGGTCATCGTCAACGATTACCGTTTCTCCAAATGTTATATTCATTCCGCTTGGCCCGCCCATACCCGGCACTAATCCTGTTCCTTCCTCATAACCTAAATTATACATTTCCGTACCATTCAGCAAAATTGAAAGCCACTGAGCATTATTCAGCGGTACAGGGGAAGAAAGCTCCAGCACCAATTGACCGTCAGTACTGTCTATTGCACAGCTGATTACATTGTCATCGAGTGTTGCGGAATAGCTTGATTCTGATGGAGGCAGGTTAATACCTGATATTGCAACCTTGAATTTTGTAGTATCTGCAGGAAGCAGGTAGGTGCCTTTTTTCTTTTCATAGCCGACAGGATTGACGGAAATACTGCCGACCTCTTGAGTACGTTCAAGGAAAACAGTGTGAATCGTATTATCGTTATAATTGAAAATAATCGATTCAGCATTGCCGGGTATGTCCAGCATACCGGTTGCGGTATATATACCATATGCAGAGGCATTTACATCGACTGTTCCGGTTCGCAGAATATTGATTCCGTTGTTGTCGGTTACGCTGAACAAAGATTCATCATCTATATATCCTCCGGTAAAAGTAAATTTATGAGCAGAGGAAGTAACTGTATCGCATATATAAAAAGCAGAATTGTCAATAGCTTCATAGCCTTGACCCATCCCTTCGTGATGTCCTCCTCCCATTGAAGCTCTGGCAGCTATAGCATTAGTCAGTTTGAACTGTCCTAAGGCTGTATCGGAAACAACATAAATTGGATTGCCTGTATAAACCTTGTTACCATCATAGTCAACCTCTATATATAAATTATCTTCGTGGGACGGTGCAGTTGTAATTGTAAATTCGCCTTTAACATTATAGCTGCCGCCTCCGATTATTGACAGCTCGTAATCCTCATTATCCAAGGTGCTGATTAGAGTATTAAGGCTTACATCTCCCCAATAACCATCCTTGGTACCGCTGTAAAGCTTTAAGGAGAGGTTATCCTTGTTTAAGCTGCCGTCAGCACCGTATAGATTTATTTCAAAGGGTACAGTGCTGATACCTGTACTTATTTCCGTCGGTACATCAACTGTATCTATAAAAATATAAAGCTCGTCATAACAGCTAAAATAAGCATTGTTGTTATCATAATATGTGTCTGAGCTGTCCTTCAGACGTACATAGTAGGTAGTCGAAGCTAAAGAGCCTCCTCCATTCACTGTCATTTCACAAATATAGCGTTCCTCATCCTTGGCTGTTTTACCTAGATACCAACGGTTCGTTTGGGAGGCAACCGCAGTATATCCGCTGCCGTCATACACAGAAACCTCGGCAGACAGATCGTTAAGGTTTGTTCCTTTGACCTCTGCATAGAAAACACTGTCTCCAACCTTCGGATAGCCTCCCTTCCAATTTGATTGTCCTCCGTATACAAAATCCGGAACTGCATTGCTGCTTGGAACAATCGTTTCAGCGCTTACAATTTCCGGTACCATACCAAATTGGCTGAATATCATAGCTATAATCAATATCCATGATACTGTTTTGATTTTCATTATCATACCTCCGATTATTAAATTTTTTTATGATTCTCGTATTCGACATGAGAATCAAATGTTTAGTTTGATTCATTTCAGGTTTTCAATCATTCTTGAAATTAATTTGAATGCTCTTATCAACAATATTTTTGAAGAAATCCTCTAATGTTGCCGGATCCATGTCATTGGTAAATATTCCTTCAATAATATCCGTTTCGGAAATAATTTCGAGTCTGGTATTCTTGTCCTTTTTCTTGTCTATAATTATTTTTTGCAGTTTGTCATACGGAATGATAACATTCTTGTCATCGGAGCATAGAACCAGCTTTTCCGTACCCAATGATAAATCAAAGCTTTGGATTTCAAAAAATCCGGTTTTCACCTTAATTTCCGTTTAAATCACCTCCATACTCTATTATATAATAAATATATTTTATTTAAAGGTTACTTTGTCATTTGACAATGTCAAATTTGACAAAAAAAATGTCAAATTTATTGACCGAATATGTTTTATAAGCTATAATTTATACTAGGTGGTGAAGTAATGTTTTCAAGAAAATTAAACTTTTTAATGAATATAAATAATATAACAAACAGTACCTTAGCACACAGTATATCCTTAGATGCTTCACATATAAGCAGACTGCGGAGAGGACAGCGTAATCTGCCCAAAAATCAAAGCTTTCTTATCCCGATGTCAGAATATTTTGCACATCAAATCAAAGCTGACTATCAAAAAAAAGCACTGCTGGCTGCAATGCAATATGAGGAAAAAAAAGCAATAGATGAAAAAGCAATGGCAGAGCTGATTTACAAGTGGTTAAAGGAGGATACCGACAAAGGTGAATCTTCGGTTGAAAATATATTAAACAGCTTTTCACTGACTGCTTCAAAAAACACAACGAATATGACAATTTCAGATCAGGAATCGACGCCACTTTATAACAGCAGTGAAAATTACTATTATTACGGAAATGATGGGAAGAGAGAAGCAGTTATCCGATTTTTATCTATGATTGTAAAAGAGGAAGCTCCGCAAACACTTCTTTTATTCAGCGATGAGGAATTATCATGGTTATATGACGATGCTGAATTTGCAAAACGTTGGTCCGTGTTGTTAAAGCAGGTGCTGCTTAAGGGCAACAGAATAAAAATAATTCATACGGTAAACCGTAATATCAATGAAATGCTGGAGGCAGTTGCCAAATGGATACCGGTATACATAAGCGGAGCAATTGACCCTTATTATTATCCGAAGCTGAGAGACGGGATATTTAAAAGAACACTGTTTATTGCTCCTAAAACAGCTGCAATCGTTTCTACGTCAGTGCAGGAAAGCACAGACAATATGTTGAATTTCTTTATTACCGATAAAAAAGCAATCGGATCATTGATAGACGAATATACAAATTACTTTTCACTTTGCAGACCTTTGATGAAAATATTTAACATTATAACAAGAGATAAATATTGGGATATATTTTTTGAAATGGAAAATGCAAACGCTACAGGTATTTTGATAGGTTCAGCTCCGTCATTGATGTCAATGCCGCAAAGTGTTGTAAATATAATAGCAGACAATACAAACAACAATTTGATAACTAAAATATATCAAAAAAGCAAGGAAAGCTTTGAAGAAATTATAGGTGAACACAATATAACAGAAATACTTTCACTGCCGTCAATAATAAAAATCACAAAGGGTTCTGTAATAATTCCTCTTTCGGATATGATAAACGGAAAAGAGTTTTTTTACACCAAGGATGAATTTAGAATGCATTTGGAAAATGTAGTTATGCTTTTAAAAAAGCATAAGAATTATAACGTACTGCTGCTTAAAAAACATAAGGATGAAAATATTGTTCTTTACGGTAAAGAGGATGTTGGTATAATGCTGTTAAAATGTGATTATCCAAGTGTTGTATTTGCTATACGAGAGCCTAATATGACAGCGGCATTTTGGGATTATCTCCTTAATGTTCAAAGTAAGGTAACAGTGCATAAAAAGGAAACTGTTATAATCGAGCTAAACAAAATAATCGACCAGCTTAATTAAATAAAATATTATATATTATTGAATCATAATAGACTCCCACTTGTTTAAAGTGGGAGTTTTACCAATAACATAAAATATATTTTGTATAATACAGTACAAAATGTTAAAATAGCTCTAAAGGAGAGGGTGATATGAAGAAAAAATTTACTCACCTGCATGTACATACAGAGTATAGCTTGCTGGACGGAGCTTGCAGAATAGGAGAGCTAATAAAAAGGGCAAAGGAATTGGATATGGATTCGATTGCCATAACAGACCATGGAGCAATGTATGGAGTTGTCGAATTTTTCAAACAGGCTAAAAAAGAAGGCATCAAGCCTATATTAGGCTTTGAAGCATACGTTGCTCAAAGAAAGCTGCAGGATAAGGATCCTCAAAAGGACAAGAATCAATACCATCTTGTTTTACTTGCGGAAAGCTATGAGGGCTATAAAAATCTGCTGAAGATTTGTTCTGTAGGCTTTGTCGACGGCTTTTATTATAAGCCCAGAATCGATTATGATGTTTTAACAAAATACAGCAAGGGTATTATTGCACTCAGTGCATGTTTGGCAGGAGAGGTACAAAGCTGTATACTTGAAAATAATTACCGGGAAGCAGTAGAAACAGCTCTAAAATACAAGGAAATATTCGGAGAAAATAATTTTTTCCTTGAAATGCAGGATCACGGTATGAAAGAGCAGCAGATAATAAACGATGCTTTGATAAAAATCAGCGCAGAAACAGGCATACCTCTTGTAGCAACAAATGATTTACATTATATAAATAAAGAGGATGCAAAATTCCATGATGTTCTGTTATGCATTCAAATGCAAAAAACCATAGACGAGGATAGAATGAAATTTCCTTCAGATGAATTTTATTTGAAATCCTATGAAGAAATGGCAGAGCTTTTCCCATTAGAAGCATTGGAAAATACAGCAAGGATTGCAGAAAGATGCAATGTTGAGCTGGATTTTGATACAATACATTTACCCGAGTTCAAGGTACCCGACATCTATACTAAAAATGAATATTTCAGAAAAATATGCCAAACAGGACTTAATGACAGATATAAAAATATTACAGTAGAAATTCAGAAAAGACTGGATTATGAAATATCAATAATCGAGCAGATGGGATATGTTGATTACTTTCTGATAGTTTGGGATTTTATAAAATATTCACGAGACAACAATATAATGGTCGGTCCCGGCAGAGGTTCTGCAGCAGGCAGTCTGGTGGCATATTCAATGAAGATAACAAATATTGATCCTTTGAAATATAACCTTATATTCGAGAGATTTTTAAATCCCGAGCGTATCAGTATGCCGGATATAGACGTTGATTTCTGCTACGAACGGCGTGAGGAGGTTATAGAATATGTCAAAGAAAAATACGGTACAGAACGTGTGGCACAGATAATAACCTTCGGTACAATGGCAGCCAGAGGTTCAATAAGAGATGTAGGCAGAGCTCTTAATATGTCCTACGGAGACGTTGACTTTGTGGCAAAAAAAATTCCTATGGATTTAGGAATAACCATTTCAAAAGCATTGGAAATAAATAAAGAGCTTAAAGAGCTGTATGACAATGATGAGCAGGTTAAAAATTTAATTAATATTGCATTAAAAGTGGAGGGACTCCCAAGACACTCCTCCACACATGCGGCAGGTGTACTGATATCCAAGGAGGACGTTACAGAATATGTTCCCCTTTCCAGAAATAAGGATGTTATAACAACACAATTTAACATGATAGAGCTGGAGGAGCTGGGTCTGCTTAAAATGGATGTGCGAATTGTTCGTTGCTGAAAACACTCAGAAATGAGAACAAGGCAACGGGGTAAATAAATTACCTAACTGTTAGTTTGATTAGAGTGGTGAAATTCCACTTGTAGAGTAAATATCGATACTCAATCCCCTGATACTCCGACATGCGTCATGTACTTACTGCCATGATGTATGAAGCTCGGTGAAGTCGGCTGAAAAGAAGCCTAAATTTATGAAATATATAAGTAAAATTGGTACAAAAGTGGCCAGAGCCCGCCTGTTTGAAAGTATAAAGTAATAAATACGGTGACGAAGTAAGTCGGGGGTCCTGTTAAAAGTAATATGCTTACTCACCAGGAACTGCCGTATGAAAGGCTCGTGATTTAAGACCCCGATAAAAGTCGGGTTGCCCCAATAGGGGAACTGACCGTGGCAACTGTATTGTCCATTGCAGTTGCGACAGCTATCAAGTAAATGATAACAGCTCTTATTCCATTCGATAAAGGGAGAAAGAGTGGTCAGCGGGTTAAAGGCAGAAGCTAAGTTACTATAATTAAAGGATAAAACTAACGGAACAATTGAACCTTGAAAGAAAATGCTAAGGTAATTAAGTGCCGATGTTTCTAACAGTGTAGGAAATGACCTGTGAATTCAAGGGACAGCAGCCCGTAGTACCTAAGAAGGTGGCAATAAACCACTGGAGGGAAGGGGCATAGTCGTAAATAGAATAATGTAAGAAAGTTTAATTGTTAAGGTAGCCGTTGTGCGAAACGAACTAACTATGATAGTGTCACGGAGGTGATGCCATGGGGACAAAACTTAACAAGGTTCCTTCAGATGAAGCAGAACTTAACAAACTCTTACAAGACATTTATTTGACGGCAAAGAATAATTATGATAATGACAATGAAAGTAACTTCATGGGAATTTTAGAAATTATAGCATCTGAACCTAATATAATAACATCGATTCATAAAATCAAAAGCAACAAAGGAAGTCATACTTCAGGTGTTGATGATGAGGATATCGATGATTATTTGAAGAAGGGTTACGACGAAGTTATAGAAATAGTAAGAACTAAACTATATAATTACAGTCCAAATATGGTGCGGAGAGTATGGATTCCCAAACCAGGTAAGTCTGAAAAAAGACCGCTTGGAATTCCAACGATTATCGATAGAATAATACAAGAATGTGTTAGGAATGTAATTGAACCAATTGCTGAAGCTCAGTTCTTTGAACATTCATATGGTTTTAGACCTATGAGGTCAGCTGAGATGGCAGTGGCGAGAATTAAACGCATAAACTTTACTTCTAAATGTTGCTGGGTAGTAGAGGGTGACATTAAAGGCTTTTTCGATAACATTGACCACAATGTAATGATTAAAAGCTTGTGGAACCTTGGCATCCGTGATAAGAGAGTATTGAGTATTATTAAACAAATGCTTGAAGCAGGAGTTATGGAAGAATGTAGCAAGAGTGAGTTAGGAACACCACAAGGTGGAATAATATCACCATTACTTGCAAACATCTATCTTAATCGATTCGATAATTATATGACTGGAGATTTCGAGAGAAAAAGACTCAGAAAGCCACATTCAAGACGAGACGGTGAATTAACTGCAATGAGAAATCATAGCAATTTAAAAACCTGTTATTATGTCAGATACGCAGATGACTGGGTAATCCTAACGGATAACAAAGAAGATGCTGAAAAACTGAAATATAAAGCGAAAAGATATCTAAATGATACACTTAAGCTTGAACTTTCAGAGGAAAAAACATTGATAACAAATGTTCGTATTAAACCAATTAAATTTTTAGGTGTAGAAATACGAATGGTCAAGAAGAATGGTGCATGGGTTAATAAGGTATCACCTGAAAGAGAAAGATTTCATCGAAAGATGAAAAACTTAAGTCGAGAAATATTCTATATTAGAAAAATTTCTACATTAGATAAAGATAGACTTATACAAAATATTACGAGGGTGAATTCAATTATAGTAGGACTTATCAACTATTACAGTATGTGTGACCAAATTAGTGTTGTGGTAAGGAAATATGCTTGGTTATTAAAATACACGGCATACAAATCACTAAAACGCTATGGTGGCAAATGGATAAGAGCAAATGAAGTATCAAATCTAATTGGACTGCATTATGGGCATAAAGCACATATACCAGCGGTCAAATATAAGGATATGTATATAGGAATCACTGATATAAACTTTGCAAAATGGGAAAACTCAGTGCAGAAAAATCAAGGTGAAACTCCATATACGCCTGAAGGAAGAGAACTTTATAATAAAAGAATGAGAAGAAAAGGATTAAGAGTGCGAACGGATGAAGTAAATTCAACAGCACACGCATTGTTCATAAGAATGAGCAAAAGTTCTTTATACAACTTCGAATACTTTATGAATAGACCATACACATACAATAGAGACAAAGGAAAATGCAAAATATGTGGGGGATATGTTGAACCCAATGAAGCGAGATTCCACCATGTCGACAAGAAGTTACCATTTAATCTAATAAATAAGGTTAAAAACATTATAACTGTGCATCAATATTGTCATGAATTAATTCATAATAATTCAGAACCAGATAGTCTGTCAGAAAATTCAAAGAAAAATCTTGCTAAATATCGCAAGAAATTAAACGAGTCTGACATTATTCGAAAGTAGGTTACCGAAGCCTATTATTTACGATGGAGCGCCGTGTGCGGTGAAAGTCGCACGCACGGTGTGAATGGGGGGAAAACAAAACCTGACCGTTAAGACGAAGGTTGAGTTACCTATCCATATT
>DAIUCB010000059.1:0-12011 GCA_036846385.1 Bacillota bacterium
TTATTTGAGTACTTTAACAGCTCTATTATTTCCTCACTGTTTTTACTGTCTAAATTTCCTGTAGGTTCATCTGCCAGTACAATTGCCGGGCTGTTTATCAAGGCGCGTCCTATCGATACTCTCTGCTGCTGTCCTCCGGAAAGCTGGTTGGGCAAGTGTCCTGCTCTGTTATTTAGCTTTAATGTATCAAGCATATTCAGCAGCTGATTTTCATCGTATTTGCGATGATCAAGAAGCAATGGCAGCATTATATTTTCTCTTACATCCAAAACAGGAATCAGATTATAAAACTGATAAATCAAGCCTATTTGCCTCCTGCGGAAAATTGCCAGCTTTGTTTCATCCAGCTCATATATATCTGTATTATCAATATAAACCTTTCCGCTTGTCGGTCTGTCGACTCCTCCCAGTATATGCAAAAGAGTTGATTTTCCTGAGCCTGATGGTCCGATTATGGCAACAAATTCGCCCTTTTTCACTGTAAATGAAACATCATCCAGAGCTTTTACTGCTGCTTCGCCTGTTCCGTATCTCTTGTTCAATTTTTCTACCCTTAATATATCCATTAATTCCTCCTATAGTATCCTTACTTTATTCCTAAAAAAATAACTATATTACCATAATAAATACTATAAGTGATTTTACAGTGACTTTTTAAATTACAAATTTGTCACTTATACAATCGGATAATAAATTCCGCACCTTCCCCTTTTATACTTAAAGCATTTATACTTCCGCCTTGTGATACTATAATGCTTTTTGCCATTGCCAATCCGATACCCACACTGTCCTTGGAGGAATTTTTTCCTTTATAAAATCTGTCAAAAATATGCGTCAAATCTCCCTTGTCGATTCCGTATCCGTTATCCTTTATAGTTATTTGCGTGTAAAAAATATTATCAAAGGAGCTTATGCAGATTTGCCCGTATGGCGGTGTATGTTCAACACAGTTTTTAATTATATTAACCAGTGCTTCTGAAGTCCAATTTAAATCACAATAAATCGGATTATTGTCATCCTCGATAATCAGCTTTTGATTTTTTAATTCGATTGGAATCAATAAAGGCATACAGGCCTTTTCAATTAAAGCTTTAGGCTCAATCATTTGTTTTTTGAATTCAGTTGCCTTTGCTTCAAGCTTTGACAGCTTTAGCAGCGAGGCTACAAGCCATTGAAGCCTTTCAATCTGATTATTTATAATACCTGCAAACTCATGTCGCTTTTCTTCAGGCAAATTACTGTCACATAAAAAGTCTGTCATCATCGTCATGGATGTTAATGGAGTTTTAAGCTGATGGGAAATATCTGATAAGCCTTTTACAAGATTGAGTTTTTCATTTATCAAATTATTGTTTTGCTCTCTGAGGGTAACTGATACCTTATATATTTCATTTTTGAGTATGGATAATTCACCTTCCTCATTATCTCTCAATTCCAATGAATAATCACCCTTATTTGTCCTTTTTAAATATTCTGAAATTAAGCTGATTTCCAAATACCGGCGTTTCGTATAAAAATACTGCACGCTAAGGCTTATTATCCCAAATACAAGTATAACAACTCCGCATTTCGGAGAAATCATATTTACTATAAATATTTCTGTAATCAGCAAAAGTGTAAGTATCAAAAACAAATTCTTAATTTCCTTATTACGTATTAAGCTCATATCATACACCTGACCTGTACCCTATTCCCCTTACGGTCGTAATTATCTTGGGGTTTTGTATATCATCCTCTATTTTATCTCTCAAACGCTTAATATATACCGTCAGTGTATTATCATTTACAAAGCTTCCGTCAATATCCCAAATACCTTCAAGGAGCTGATTTCTGGTCAGAATCTGCCCGGCATTGTTCACGAGAGTTAATAAAAGGCGATACTCGAGTGCAGTTAACATAATTTCCTCATTGTTTTTTAATACTCTTCCCGATGCTGTATTGATTGTAAGATTATGAAGCTTAATTTCATTTTTGTTATTTTCAGGTCTACCCGTTCTATTCATAACAGCTCTTATTCTAGATAAAAGCTCTCTTGTCCTGAAGGGCTTGGTTACATAATCATCGGCACCGATATCAAAGCCCATTACAATATTTACCTCCTCGTCACAGGCAGTCAGAAAAATAACGGGTATGTCACCCTTACGCCTTATTGCCGAGCATACGTCATAACCATTGCCGTCAGGCAGCGAAATATCTATTAAGGCTAGATCATATTTTTCTGTTTCTATTGCCTTTAATGCAGCCTTGACGTCGTAACAGATAATAATATCATACCCCTCCTGTTTTAAAAAATATTCAAGACCGAGTACAATGCTTTTATCATCCTCTACTATCATTATTTTTTTCATATATATCACCTGTTCCTTAAATAGATTTAAATATTTTCTTTAATTATTGACTATACTACAGTATTTCTTCCTCTTTGTTTAGCATCGTACAGATTTTTATCCGCTTTCGCAATTACCTCATTTGTGCTGAGTTTTTCTGATTCTAAGGTATATACACCTGCGCTTATTGTTATATGAAGAATTTTATCTTCATATTTTATTTCTCTTCCTTCTATTTCCTTCCTTATAGCCTCAGCAATTCTGTATACCGCCTTATTGCTTGCACCGGGCAGCGATACAAAAAATTCCTCTCCGCCGAATCTGGAAGCCCAATCTATGTCCTTCCTGATATTTGATTTTATAATTGCACATATTTCCTTTAGTACAAAATCTCCTGCCAAATGACCATATGTATCATTAAATTTTTTAAAAAAATCTACATCCAGCATTATAACAGACAGCTTCGTTTTGTTTTTAATAGCATTAAATATATCAAAAGGCAATCTTTCGTTTAAGTAACGTCTGTTATATACATCAGTCAACTCATCTGTTATTACTTCTTTATTTAACTTCTTGATAATTTCGCTGATTTCATCTGTTGTTTTATACTTCAGATCAGGTACAATTCCGGAATCTGTTATATCCTTAAGCATTTCAACAATATATTTGTTTTCTCCGATTGTTATGGGACATGATATAATAAGAAAAATATTTTTCTTGTTATATTCTATCTTCGTAAAGGACTTATCCTCATTTAGAGCTCTGGAGGAAATACAGTTATTACATAGGGTGTTATTTTTCCAAAATTCATGGCATAAATGCTTATTATGAAAAGCACTGTTTTCATCTATATATAATATCTCTTTACTGATAGGATCAACAAATCTTATAATATCGTATAACTTTTTAAATCTATCCAAACATTTCTTTATTTCCTGTGTATTCTCAAAATGCATTTTTCCTCCGTCTGCTATTCATAAATTTCTGCTTCAGTATTTTCAATGCTGTCCGAATCCAAATATGTATCTATTTCCACCCTCGAAATATTTTCAAATTTCTTTTCTATCTTGTTTGATGTTATATTGATATTATCAACATCCTCATAAACCCTCTTAATATCACGTGCCAGCATATCCCATCTGCTTTTATAACGTTTAAACTCAATTCCCAGCTTATTAAGCTCCTCATGTATTATACTAGCATACTTTTCTCTTTCCATATTTCGAAGAACAACCTGCAGAGTTGACAAAACTGACATAAGAGTTGTGGGCGAAGCCATCCAAACCTTTTTCGTCCCTGCATAATCCAATAATTCCTGATGATATGCGTTTATTTCGGCAAATATTGCTTCAGCCGGTATGAACATAATTGATTGCTCTGAGGTTTGTCCCTGTATAATATATTTTGAGGCAATATCGTTTATATGCTTTTTAACGTTTTGCTTAAAGTCCTTTTCATATTGTTTTCGTTCTGCTTCATTAATATTTTTATCAATCATGCGCTGATAATTTTCAAGCGGAAATTTAGAATCAATGCAAAGCATTCCTATTGGCTCAGGTATATAAAGAACTGCATCAGCAACGGTATCATTGGAAAGCTTTTTCTGCAGCTCAAACACCTTATCATTTTTATCTCCGAAAATAGACGACAGAATATGGTTAAGCTGCACCTCTCCAAAGGTTCCTCTGCTTTTTTTATCGGTTAATACATCCTGAAGTGAGATTATATTGCTTGACAGACTGTCGATTTTTTTCTGTGCTTCATCTATTTTTGACAGCCTTTCTAAAATATTGATAAAGGTTTTATTTGTTTTTTCAAAGCCCTCATTCAGCCTTTCCTCAACTCTCATATTTATTTTTTCAAAGCTGTCGCTTATTTTTCCGTTAAGAGCTGTAAAATTGTTGTTAATACCCTCTGTAAGTCTGATGTTGGCTTCATTAACTGATTTTGAAATACTGTCTCTGAAATCGCCGAAAGCTTCGGTCATTTTACTTGAATTTCTCTCCAGCCTTTCAACTGTTTCCAGCTTGTTCGTCAAGATTTCTCTGAGCTGATTGTGCTCTGATTCTGATATTTTTTTAGTAACTGAGTCTAAAAAATTTAAATTGTTTTGTCCGAGATTTATTTTTAGCTCTGAAATTATTCTTTCTTCTAAATTATTAAATTTAAAGACCTTTATTAACAATATTATATTAATAATTACTGATAAGACAGCAAAACATATTATTATTAGTTCCAAATAAAAACCTCCCCTATTTTTATATTCATTACTTTATACCAAAACAGAACATTTGTCCACAATATTTAATCAAAAGTACCAGTTGTAAATAAAAATAGCTGTACTTAATGAGACTCTCTTGATGTCAAGAGCAGAATTAAGACATGCTCAATCATTATGTTTATACAGGTAACATATTGTCGCCCGGCTGCACATTAAAAAAAGAACGATATTAAATCGCTCTTTTAAATTAGTTGTTCTTTTACCAATAATTCTGCAATTTGAACTGCATTGGTAGCAGCTCCCTTTCTCACCTGATCTCCGCAGCACCACAGAACCAATGAATTTTCCTTACTGATATCCTCTCTGATTCTACCCACATATATTAAATCCTGATCCGACGAATCGAGTGGCATAGGATATTTTCTGTTTTTTAAATCATCTATCAGCTTTACACCATCAGCAGCTTTCAATATCTCTTTTGCCTTATCAGGTGTTATTTCAGCCTCGGTTTCTATTGTAATAGATTCTGAATGACTTCTGTATACCGGGACTCTGATACATGTGCAATTAACCTTTAAATCAGGATTATGGAGTATTTTTCTTCCTTCATTCTGCATTTTCATCTCTTCCTGTGAATATCCGAGCTCGTCAAAATCACCTATTTGAGGTATCAGATTGTATGCTATCTGATATTGGAATGTATTAATTTCAACAGGCTTACCTTCGCTTATATCCTTTATTTGTTTATCAAGCTCTCTTATCCCGTTAATACCTGCTCCTGACACTGCCTGATATGTTGAAACAACCATTCTGTTTATTTTAGAAAATTTATTAAGCTCATTAACTGCTGTTAATGCTATTATAGTTGAACAGTTCGGATTTGCTATTATTCCCTTATGCTTTTTCACATCTTCGGGATTTACCTCAGGCACTACAAGCGGTACATCATCATCCATTCTGTACGCACTGCTGTTGTCAATTACTATTGCTCCTGCTTTTACAGCAGCCGGAGACAACAGCTTACTTATTTCGTTTTCTGCGGCACAAAGCATTACATCAATATTCGTAAATGAATCTTCTGTTGCTTCCTGGATTGTATATTTAGCTCCGTTGAAGTCAACCTCTTCTCCTGCACTTTTTTTGCTTGCCAGCAATTTTAACTCATTTATCGGGAATTTTCTTTCTCCCAGAACCTTAAGCATTTCCTTTCCCACTGCGCCCGTTGCACCAAGTATTGCTACATTATAACTTTTCATTTCTTCCTCCTATGTCCTCACATTATGCAAGTTTATTTTATTAATTTTTTTATTGAATCACTTATTATTTATATAATTTATGCTGCTTGCAATAATTATTATACAGTTTTTATTAAGATTCATAAAAAGATTATATCAACTAATTATTAAATGTCAAGCAGTTTGTTTTTATTATAATTACATTTGTTTTATCATTGCGTACAATATATTTTTCATGTATGCAGCTTATCTCAATAGATTAAAAAAAGGACGCTTAATGCATCCTTTATCTTTTAAAATTCTGCTTTGATCTTCCAAATTCCTTTTTCTCTTACTGCCTTAAGCTTTACTTTATCCTTTACTACAGTTTCAGCGGCCCCATCCTTTGCTTTTTCGTACTTATAGCTTATTTCAACATCTGCTGTATTTTTATCCTCAGAGGTTATTTCATATCCGTATACCTTGTAGCTTAAAAGCTTAATTCCCGAAGCTTCTTCCTTAGCCTTATATTTATCGAATTCCTTTTCTCTGTCTGCTATTGGTGTCATAAGATACATAAAGCTTATAAATCCGTTGCGCATACCGCTGAAATATTTTTCTGCAGCATCAGCAGGGGATTTTTCTCTTAAGTCAAGCTCTCCCTTATCCAAAGGATAGGTTGTATTTTTTTCAGTCTCTGTTTCTATAAAGCTTTTCGGATCGTAAACATTGCTTGGATTCCATGCCATATATTCATTTAGTCCTAATTCCTTGGCGGCAATTATCTGGTCTCTGACTTCCTTCGGACCGTATTCAATACCCGCCCAATCAAAATCCTGTATCCATGACCTGATAATCGGAGGCTTTTCCATTGCGGAATTTTTTTCCTGTGCCTCTTCCAATGCTCCCTTAACTACTAAATAAGGATGAGCATTTGGATTATCCAAATTGTACCAGCCTGTCGAATAATGGCTCGGATAAATCATCGGACAAATATTATCAACATATTGCCCCATTAATATCCAGCTTTGTCCGATATCCTCAGGATAATCATCCCAGGTTCTTGTTATAAGTCCAAAAACATCAGCTCCTATATTCACATTATAGGGCTCAAGCTCTTTTCTTGCATATTTCAAGAAATCTGCAATTGCCTCATCCTTATCTCTGCCCTCCCTGCCGGGAAATTCTGTTATAGGATTATATTTTTTCGCACCGTCGGGAAATCTGACATAATCAAACTGAATTTCATCAAAGCCTATAAGTGATGCTTCCTTGGCTATTGCTAAATTGTAATCCCAAACATATTTGTCAAAGGGATTAACCCATGGTATTTTACCGCTGTTCGGATCAAGCCAGGTTCCGCCTGTTTTTAGCTGAATAGCATGATTAGAATTTAACAGAGCAAAATTTTTATCCTTAAAGGTTACTATTCTGCCTATTGTATATATATCATATTCCTTCAAAACCTTAAGCATATTATGGACATCCTTTATAGAAATAGCAGTTTTTTCATTCATTTTCTTTATGATATCCACATTGCTTTTATAAGTGATAAACCCGTTATCATCCTTAACATTTATTACTAATCCGTTTATTTCTGTTCCTACTGCAATTCCGATAATCCTCTCGAATTTATTCGCTTTGTCTGCGGCAGCAAATAATTCCGAAGCTTTTTTAGTGTCATTTTCTCTGATTGCTTTTACATATGCACCATAAGCATCAATATTCTCCTTATTGAGCTCATTTCCTGCCGTATGACCTGTTGCATACAGAGCTTTTACCTCTTCAGTTTTCTTTTCTCGCTCATTTCCAATAGGAATCAAAGGAACATAAAATTCCCCCAGCTCACTTTTTCGTTTTTTTTCTGTTTCCTCTCTGTCTTTAATCTTCTGTTCCAGCTCAAGCTTTTCCTTTTCCTCGGCTGATACCTCAGGCTCCTCAGGCGTTCCCTCTGATGAATCATTTTCAATTATTTTATCAGGAGGAATCGGCTTATTTGTTTCTACGGAGCTAGAACATGAAGCAAATACTATTGCTAATACTATTAATACTATTGCGGTGTTGATTTTTTTTAACATATTACCCCCAAATTATTTTGTCGACTTTACTTATATTTTAGCATATAAATATTTTAAGAGCAACCGTGCATTGAATATTCAGACAAGTAATTTCTTCCACCGATATGCTTGATTTTAATATATTCCTTGACATTAATTTTTGTGAATTATATAATATTTTATCAAATAATATAGGAGGCAAAATAAATGCTAACTGCAATAGTAGGAATAAATTGGGGCGATGAAGGCAAGGGCAGAATGGTGGATTTATTATCCGCCGATTATGATGTGGTATGCCGTTACCAGGGAGGTAACAATGCCGGTCATACTGTAATTAATGATTCGGGAAAATTTGTATTAAATCTGCTGCCATCCGGTATATTAAGACATGAGGTTGTAAATGTTATGGGTAACGGGATGGTTATAGATATAGAGCACCTGTATAATGAGGTTAACAAATTAAGAGCTTCCGGAATAAAAATAACTCCGGATAATCTAAAAATAAGTGACAGAGCGATAATCTGCCTGCCATATCATGTTAAGCAGGATATTTTGGAAGAGGAACGATTGAAGGATTTAAAATTCGGCTCCACAAGAAGAGGTATAGCTCCTGTTTATGGCGACAAATATCTGAAAAAAGGAATTCGTATGGGAGATTTAAAAAACAAAGATGCTCTCAAGGATAACTTAATACAGCTGGTTGAATGGAAAAACCTGCTGATTGCGGGAGGCTATAAATCATCTGAAATTAATGCTGAAGAGATTTGGAGCTGGCTGATGAAATATTCAGCTGATTTTGAAAGTTTTATTTGTGATACAGGTATTTTTCTTGACAATGCTGTTAAAGCCGGCAAGAAAATCATGTTTGAAGCACAGCTTGGAGCATTGAGGGATATTGATTTCGGCATATATCCATATACCTCCTCATCCTCTACTATAGCTGCATATGCTCCTATTGGCTCTGGAATCCCGGGACATAAGCTTTCAAATACAATCGGTATCATGAAAGCTTATTCATCATGCGTAGGTGAAGGACCTTTTACATGTGAAATGTTTGGTGAAGAGGCTGCAGCTTTGAGAGAAGCAGGCGGAGAATACGGAGCAGCTACCGGGAGACCAAGAAGAGTCGGACCTTTTGACGCAGTTGCATCAAAATACGGTGTCAGGGTACAGGGTGCAGATGCTTTAGCCTTGACTAAGCTGGATATATTGTCATATCTAGATAAAATCCCCGTGTGCACAGGCTATATCGTAAATGGTACCGTAACAAAGGAATTCCCGATAGGAACAGATTTAGACAACGCTTTGCCGGTTTATGAATATATGGATGGATGGAAATGCGATATAGGAAAATGCAGGCATGAGTCTGATTTGCCTATTGAAGCAATAAAATATATAAAATTTTTGGAAGAAAAGGTTAATTGCCCTATTAAATATGTATCGGTGGGAGCTGAAAGAGAAGATTATTTAATAATGGGAATATAACCGTAAAAAATCAGGAGATATAAAATGAGAGATTATGCTTTGGAATTAAAAAACAGAGTTAATTTTATAAGGGAAAAATTAAAGGAGTCGGGAGCCTCCGGCATTGTATTCGGCAACAGCGGCGGCAAGGACAGTGCCCTTGTAGGTATATTATGCAGGCAGGCCTGTGATAATGTTCTGGGGGTTATTATGCCCTGTGAAGCTAAACGAAACTTCGGAGAGGATATGGATGATGGGCTGAAGGTTGCTAAGCAATTTAATATTGACAATATTACAGTTGATTTAACAGAAACTAAAAAAAACTTGTGTGCTCAAATTGAAAATGTCGATTCCATCAGCACTCAAGCCATTAAAAATATAGCTCCCAGGCTTAGAATGACTACCTTGTATGCTATAGGTCAAAGCAAAAATTATCTGGTTGCGGGAACCGGTAATAAAAGTGAACGATTTATGGGCTACTTCACAAAATGGGGAGACGGAGCCTTTGACTTTAACCCTATTGCTGATTTGACGGTTGCTGAAATATATGAATTTTTGGAATTTCTGGGTGCTCCGGAAAATATAATTAAAAAAGCTCCTTCCGCAGGACTTTTTGAGGGTCAGACTGATGAGTCCGAAATGGGTGTAACCTACGGAGAAATTGAAGAATATATGGCAACAGGCAAATGCAGCCCCGAAGCTGCCGCAAAAATAGAAAAAGCACATAAAATAAGTGAGCATAAAAGAAAAATGCCTGATATTTACGGATAATCAGGTATGCAAACAAATTAATTTTTTAATACAAAATAAGGATATGTTGAAATTCAACAGCTCCTTATTTTTTTAACTTAGGTTTGATATTATCGATGTAATAATTTATAAATATTGTAAATGCAAAATCATATATGAAAAAAGCAGCCTCTAATCCGATTACCATCCACCACACTATTTTTAAAGCTACAAATAGCCTTACGGTAAAATAAAGACCTGCAAGAGCAGCATTAAAATATATTATTTTTATCAAATACTCAATTGACTTATTATGAACTCTGCTTTCAATCAAATGCTTAACTATGCTGTACATTCCGAAAAACAATATGTAGGTTAATATTTCAAGCTTGTTAAAGGTTATAAAAAAACCCAAAATACACGAAGCAGCATAAAATATGACGCTGCTCTTAAAGTCGTATTCAACTATCACAATGCCTATCATCAATGCGGCAGCGCTCATCAATATCAGAGTATTTGTTTCTATAACAGATGATAACACTAAAAATAATTGATTTAATCCAAGTAGCACTCCCAAAAAAGCTATTTTCTTGCTATTTAACAGCATGAGATCAAATCTCCTCCCAGACATTCGCATAAGCAGTCGGCACAAATTAGCTGGGTACAGCAATCAACACTGTTGTTACCGCCTCCGCCGTAATTATATGCTCTATGCTGATATGTCCTTTGCATATTTGTTATTTGGTTTAAAAAGCTTTGATATTCAATATTACTCGGGTCCATATTTACGGCACTTTGTACAAATTGTATACCCTGTCCTGTAGAGCCCAGATTTATATGGCAGACTCCCATCAAGAAATTCCATTCGGCATTTCTTTCCCTTACACTGCTTAAGCTTCTTATTGCATCCTGATATCTTCCTGTGTTTATTTGCTGTCTTACAGAACCCAAATTACTGTAGCCCTGGTTATATCCGCTGCCTGAGCCGTAGCTCGAGCTTGAATCATTCATAATATCATCGTATGCCTTTTGAATTTCCTTGAATTTTTCCTCAGCCAAATCAGCTAACGGATTATCTATATTCATATCCGGATGATATTTTTTTGCAAGAATTCTATATGCATGCTTTACCTCATCCTTTGATGCTCCTCTTTTTAAGCCTAATACCTCATATGGATCCTTCATTTATTTCTCCTTTTTTCATTTGTATTGTTTTTTATTTTTCTTAAAATACCTGAGTATATTATATTATCAATAATTCCTTTATCCTGTATCAATGGAAGCTTTTCTATTTCTTCACTTAAAAATGACAAATTCAACATCAGCAATTCCTTGGCATACTTATCCTTATCCTTATCTTTATCTTCATTATACATGTTATTAAATGGATTATATGAGCCGTTTTTTCTGTCGCGCTCCATGTCCTCATAGGCATCCAGCAAATAAATATATTTTCCGAGATAAAAGCCTATTTTCCTCAAGGTTTTTTCCCATTCGTCCTTCCTGTATAATATTATTTCCTCCATTAGATGTCCGAATTCATCAGATACTGCATCTATATTAGCTGTATTTTGTTTTTCCAGCAGCGACATATTTTTTAGTATTGAGCTGATTTTTTCGGATTTTGTCTTTAAAGTGGAGCTTGCTTTGCTAAACTGTCTTTTTAAAAGCTTTGCTGTTGCTAAGGATTTAATATCTTTTTCATCTTCCCAATTATCCTTTAAATTGTAATATGACAGAATAATATTTATACCTGCTGCATATTCGGTTATTTCATTTTGTATGATAAGCTGCTTTTGACTGGGATGAACTATGCATCTTGCGCTGTAGCTCTTATTCTCAGCTTCATACAAAGAGCTGAGAAGTAAAATAAGAAAGGTCATGTCATAATTCAGTGTGAGTCTGCTTAAATTACCGTACTTATTTTTTAACGACATGCATAAGCCGCAGTAATAACCCTTATAGCTGTAATATTCCTTAAACTTCAGCTCCATTTTAT
>DAIUCB010000060.1:0-11931 GCA_036846385.1 Bacillota bacterium
CACCACAGGATCTCAGTGAGAAGCAAAATGAATTCTAACCTTCTTCTCAGATGACCTATTCTACACATGGCACGAGAAGATTAAAACCAAGTAAATCAAAAAGATATATTTTTGCTGATCATAAATAGGTAAAGAAAGCAAATTTGGATTTTAAGAAGAAGACCCTTCTTTTGAAGAATGCTTTTTTTGTTTTTTATTTAGCTTTACTTCAGGCTCAGATGGCAGCTTAAATAACGGTATATATTTATCAAGTCCGGTAAATGTCAATACCAAAATTGAAATAACAGCAATTATACTCATTACATTCATTCTAATCATATCTGTCGGAACAAATTTGTATATCGGGAAAACAGCATTGGCAATTGCAGTGTAAAAAACTATAAAGCAATGCCAAGGTATTAATTGAGAACCATATACACCTAATGCATCTGCAAATGTAGCGAGTCTTAACCGCAATTTGTACATTGCCTCAGGAGAACCTTCGACATTTTCTTCTGTAATATTTCTTATAATCGGAGATATTGTTGCAATTTCCGCTGTTTCATCAGCCAAAGCTACGTTTCCCGCTAAACACAGTATTCCGCACCAACCCATCAATTGTCTTACATTTCCGGATATCCTTACAATTAATCTTGCTAATGGCTCAAAAGCATTCATACTGTTCATTATTCCGCCAAAGGCCGAAACCCACATCATCATAACAATCGACCAGCTTCCGGCATCTCCGAAGCCTACCAACAGCATATCCTCCAGCCATTGTGTTATTGTTGTAGTTCCTGCTATCATTCCAAATATTAATGCAGAAACCATACCGGCACCAAGACATATCATTGTTTGAATACCGGCAAAAGCCATACCGACAACTACAAATAATGGTATTATCATATATATAGGTACTCCGGATTTCACTTGCTCAAGTAACAGAATTGCTGACGGTCTTTCTTCAGCCAAGGCCGTATATGCTTCGGGAGGTATTGAATCTATGGCCTGTCTGGGATCGCCTACTATATCCGAAAGTCCCATTCCCAATAATAAAATAATAATAGCTGAAATAACCAAACAGCCAATAGACCATACCCCTTGATGCTTTACTCTGTGTATTATTTCAACATCCTGCAGCCCGGAGCTTAATACTGTAGTATCTGATATCAGACCGATATTGTCTCCAAAGCACGCTCCTCCTGCAATAGAGCACACTGTAAGAATTATATTTCCATCTACGATATAATTGAGCCATAAAAATATCGGTGCACAGGCTGCAAATGTCCCCCAAGATGTTCCTGTCGCAACCGACAAAACACATGTAACCAAAAATCCTGCAACAGCAACCGTCTTACCGGATACACCCATCGAAAGTGCTATATTTATTACTGAAGCACCGACACCTGTTGCCATAAAACATTCTGCAACACCATATGCAAACATCAAAATAAAAAATACTATTGTTATGCTGCTTGCACTTTTAATTCCGATTTCAAAAGTATCTTTAAACTTAAACCGATTAGTCAACATAGCAACTATTATGGCTGATGCAGTCGCAATCGGTGCTGCAATCAGAAGATCAAATTCAAAAACAATAACTAATAAGGCAAGTATAACTAGTGGTATAAATTTAACTGCTGCAGTTAACGCGCTTTGTGAACCATTTTCTTTATTATTCATGTTTACCTCCATAAATTCTTTTTTTAACATGTTCTAAACGTGAATTACTACTAGTCATTTTTTATACATTGCTTTTCCATACAGCTTATTTACTTTTGCATCCCCTCCTTAAAATATTTCTCCCTTGCCCTTGCCATCTCCTCTCAAAATATTATAATATCAACGTCTTATTCATTATTTCTGTTGCATCTATTGCGTCTTAAGATGTTGTTATTTTGTTTAGCTGTATATATCTATTGTTTTTGAAATTGTCTATAGATTGTTTTTAGGTATTAAATAATCTTCTTGACATATTTTTATATTTATGAGCCTCAAGTCAATTTACAAATAATGTAATTCCTTATATTGATAATTATTTATTGTTCTCTTTTGTAAACTATTTTTCCATCCATAACCGTCATTTCCACGACAATATTTCTTATATTATCCGGTATAATAGTATATAGATCATCAGATAACACAACAAAATCAGCAAGTTTTCCCACTTCAATAGAACCCTTTATTTCATCCTCAAAGGAGGCATAAGCTGATTCCATTGTATAGCTATAAACAGCTTGATCGAGTGAAAGTCTTTGCTCAGGAAACCACCCACCTGAAGGGAAGCCTGAATAATCCTTTCTCGTAACAGCAACATAAATGCTATCCATAGGGTTAAGCGAATCAACCGGGCAGTCTGAAGATATACATAAATGAACCCCATTATCGGCTAATGTTCTGTAATTATAACTCGTTTTTGCTCTATCATAGCCGACCCTGTCTTCTGCCATGTGTAAATCATTATTTACACATACCGGTTCTGCATATGCAATAACATTATATTCCTTGAATTTATTTAACAACGATTTATCCGTTATCTGAAGATGAACAATACCAAATCTGGGATCATTCTTCAGATACTCACCTTGAGCTTTCCTAAAGCCTTCAAAACACATATGAATTGCCCCATCTCCTATTGCATGAGTCAATATCTGCATTCCTCCCTTATGCGCTGTCAATATCAGCTCATCCAACTCATCCTGAGTAAATACGTTTATCCCTCTTGTAGTAGCATCGTCATTGTAAGGACTGTTTAAATAAGCTGTTCTTGCTCCTAAAGAACCATCTGTCAGTAATTTTAACGGACCGATTTTAAAATATTCGTTACCAAAACCCGTTTTATATCCCATACTTAAAAATAATTTTAATCTATCTATTTCAGGAAGCAAGCACTGTTCATAAACTCTCACTGTCAATTTTTTTTCTTGAATCAACTCTTTATATGCTTGTAATATGACTTTGAAATCTTTACTGGCGAATGTTTCAAAATCATCAGTCTGTACTGAAGTAATACCTAAACTTGAAGCTAACTTTGACACATCAGTCAGCATAGCCTTTATTTCATTCTTATTTGCCTCGGGAATTTTATCATAAATCATGTATCTTGCCGATTCTCTGAATATGCCGGTTGGCTCTCCATTTTCATCTATATCAAAATGACCTCCGACAGGTTGCGGAGTATTTTTTGTGATGCCGCATATTTCTAAAGCTTTACTGTTAGCAACCGTAATATGCTCACATATTCGTGTAAAGGACAGAGGATGTTCAGTAGTAATTTTATCTAAATGAACTCTTGTAATTTCACTCTTATTATCAAATAAAATTTGATTCCAGCCTCGCCCTAATACCCACTCGTCTTTCATCAGCTTATTTGATTCTATAAATTTTCTGCCCAGCTCAATTACTTCCTCTGCTGATTTAGCATTACTGCAATCGACTTTTTTTAAACTATAGGCATAATTTAATAAATGGACATGGCTGTCATTAAATCCTGGTGTAACTGTTTTTCCGGCAAGGTCAATTACAACATCTTGTTCAGTCCTCATATCCAGTACTTCTATATTGCTCCCGACCTTCACAAATACATTATTTTCAGTAATAAATGCTTCGGCTCTTGGGTTTTTTAAATCTTGAGTTATTATATTTCCGTTTACGTATATATTTTTCATGTTAAATTGCACTCCTTATAAAATCACAGTCATATGACTGCTGACTATGTAAAATAACTGATTATAAAGCACCTATTGGCTAAATTACAGCCAATAGGCACATTCTCTATGACTTATAGCATATTATTTTGTATTCCCTGTTATCTTACTTTACTAGACGTTTTAGTTGTATCTTCGTAGAACAATTTGAAATTTGGATCTACCTTACCTATACCTAAATATCTGGCTTTATAATCATCAAGCAATTCTAAGAATTTCTTGCCGATTACTAACAGTAAAAATACATTAATAAAAGTAGGAATTACTGTAGTAAAATCTGCAAATGTCCATATTTGTGCCGGTGTTCCTCCATAGAATACTGTTATTAAAACTATAATAAATCCCGGAATCGGATAGAATACTCTCAGTAAAAATAATAATCTTTTTTTACTGTTCAGTTCATCCGGCAATGCATGATCTACCAGAACCTCGAAATATGTATACCACCCGGTTATTGTTGTTAATCCAAACAAAAATATACTTAATGCTACTGCAACTCTTGCTCCGTAGCCCATAACCGATTCAAATGCCGTAAGCGTAAGATTTGCGCCTGTCATGCCCGAATCCCAAAATCCTGTTATCATTACAACAATTGCAGTCATTGTGCATACAACTATAGTATCCATAAATACTTCAAAAGCCCCCAACAAACCTTGCTTAATAGGGTGATTTGTAGATGCAGTAGCATGAATCATCGGAGATGTTCCCCATCCGGCTTCATTGCTAAATACAGATCTCGCAAACCCATACCTCATAGCAGTCGCAACTGTAGCTCCGAGAAAACCGCCTGATGCTGCTCTGGCTGTGAAAGCACTCTTAAATATCATAGCAAATACTCCCGGTAATGCTGATAAATTTGAAATTATAATAAACAGTGAGCATCCAACATAAAATATACACATAACCGGTACTAAATAGGAAGCTATTATACCTACCTTTTTTAATCCTCCTAAAATAATTGCATATGCGCATATAGCTACAGCGGCTGATGGTATAATATATGATATATTGAAGGTACTTCCTACGGCTTCTGATATCGTATAATTTTGTATCGTAATAATATATACTACAAATAGGCCTCCGCCAAAAATTATAGCCAACAGCTTCCATATTCCTAATTTTCTTTCTTCTCCAAGTGCCTTTTCTATATAGTAGGTAGGTCCGCCTTTAAAGGTTCCATCTGCTTTGGTGGTTCTATAATAAACAGCAAGTGTAACCTCTACCATTTTTATTGACATACCTAAAAACGCAGCAACCCATAACCAAAATACAGCACCCGGTCCTCCTGTTGCAATTGCTGTAGCAACGCCGCTAATATTAGAAACACCGACTGTTCCTCCGATTGCTATCGAAACTGCTTGGAAAGGAGTCAATTTGTTTTTATCTTCATAGTCATCTTTTCTAAACGGACTTTTAATTATGTATCCTAAATATCTAAACTGAAAACCTTTAGTTCTAATTGTGAAGTAAGCGCCTGTTATAGCAATTACAGCTAGTAATGGTATTCCCCATAAAAAATTAGTTAACTTTGCAAAAGATTCATACATATAATTACCTCCTATTTTTTTAATATAATTTATGCTAATAATACATTTATTTAAGTATTATTAAATCGAGTATTTTATTTTACCTCCGATAATAGTCTTTTCAACTACTATATCTTTTATAGACTCGTTAGAAACTTCAAAGGGATCATGACTTAAAACAACCATATCAGCTAATTTGCCTTCGGTAATTGTTCCTTTTATATTTTCTTCAAATGCAGAATAGGCTCCGTTTATTGTCGCAATTTTTAAAGCTTCCTCTACCGTAACCTTTTCTTCGGGAATCCATTCATAAGGCGGCACTCCGTTAATATTTTTTCTGTTTACTATTGAATAGATACCATGAAATACATTTGGTGTTTCTACAGGAATATCCGAGCTGCCGGTAATACATACGCCCAGTCTCGTTAAAGTCTTCCATGCATGACAGCTTTTTTCCCTTTCACTACCTACTCTGTCATTCATCATAGGTATATCGGTAGATGTTGATATCGGCTGGGTGTTAATTATCAGCTTTAACCTTGCAATCCTCTCATATTGTTCTTTTTTTCCTATAAAGCAATGTACAATTCTATGTCTGTGATTATCTTTAGGATATTCATTCAATACTCTTTCGTAAGCATTTAAAACCATTTCAAGAGCACCATCTCCGATAGCATGTAAGCATACCTGCATTCCGTTGCAATGAGCCTTCTTAATGTTTTCATAAAGCTCATCGTCTGTATAATAATATAGTCCCTTGTTGCCTTTATCATCATTATAATCTTCGAGCAGCGCAGCTGTTCTGGCTCCAAGCGTTCCATCTGTCCATTGCTTCATCGGACCAATTTTATAAAAATCATTACCCATTCCCGTCCTTAAGCTATATTTATTGAGAAATTCATCAATTGACGGACCCTTAGGCAAGGAGATTTTTTGATAAACTCTAATCGGAAGAAGATCATCTTCAATCAGTTCCTGATAGGCATTATAAATATCTATGAAATCTCCGCCATATCCCAAATCGTATGAATCCTCTGTATGTATTGAAGTAATGCCATATTTAAGTAAATCCCTACACCCGTCTAATATTGCTTTTTTTATTTCATTTGTGCTTTGCTTAGAGTTTTTATTTTTTTTGAACCACTCCAACGATGCTTCTGTAATTACACCATTACAATTGCCTTCATCATCCTTTACAAATTGACCGCCTTCTATAAAAGTATCATTTGTTACTCCAACTGTGTCCAAGGCCTTGGTATTAACAATCCCCACATGCCCACAGGTTCTTATAAGCAATAAGGGATGTTCTAATGATATGTTGTCTAAGTCATTTTTAGTTGGAAATGTATTATCATTGATAAATAAATTTTGATTCCATCCTCTTCCATATACCCATGTACCGGCAGGAATATTATTTTTAATAATAAAATCCTTACATCTGCTGATAATTTCTTCTTTAGATGTTACATTTTCTAAATTTATTGAATTCAAAGAACACCCGTAGCCAACTAAGTGTGTATGTGTATCAATAAATCCGGGAACTACAGCTTTACCTCCCAAATCAATAACCTCTGTCTGCTCCTGTCTCAGTGAAACAATTTCATTATTGCTTCCAACCTTTAATATCTTATTTCCGCTTATAGCGACTGCCTCTGCTTTTTTACCGTCTAAAGTATGGATTTTTCCATTTAATAAAATAAGTGATATATTCATTTTTAATCTCCTAGCTGACAATAAATTCAATTTGTAATAATTTTTACATTATTATTGATCTCAAGCTTAATATAAATTAGTTTAAAGGAATTTACTTTTATTCATTTAGCTAACTTAAATTACTCTTTTATTTTATACATTACTCTTTCCTTATACCCTGTTATTACCTTTGTATAGCCTATAAGCAGCTCATCTGTTTCCTTGCTTCCTGTATCTACCAGCAACGGTTCGCCTTGAAGATTTGCAATTTTATCCTTTGTCGCAATAACGATTATGTTTTTCCTTCCGATTTTTTGTACTACCTCCGGACTTATTTGCTGATTTCCTCTTCCAAGCAGATAACCTTGCCCGCCTGTTGGGGTTATTATGAGCTTTGTATCGTTTCCGTCGATATAGCTTAAAATCTCCTTTTCCGACAAGTCATTCGCAATAAGCTTTTTATTATATATTAAGTCTACTCCTATCAAGGTATATCGGAGGTTTAATTTTTCCATTATTGCTCGTGTTGTAGATCCTGGACCGATAATGTAATATGTATCCTCCGTCATTTCCCTGATTACCTCTGATGCTATATCATATTGCTGCGATTTTTCTCCCTGAAGAGACGGTGCTTTTTTATTTTGCAAAAATCTTCTTTCAAAGGGTACCTTCAAATATCCATATAATCTGGTATTTACGTTACCCATACGATACTCGTCCTCATCTATATCGAGCACCTCTGCTTCCTTTGTCAGTGTTGTTTTACCTTCAATATAAAGTCTTGCCAGTTCCCCCGCCTTTGCAGGACTTTGTGCAAATACCGGTGAGTGAATTTTAACGCCTGCAGGTATTCCTACAACAGTAATGTTTTCACCCGCTCCCTTGAAAATATCCCTAGCTGTCCCATCTCCTCCCGAAAATATTATAATATCAACATTCTCCTTCATCATTTCAGCTGATGCTTCAACTGTGTCGCAGGATGTAGTTATTTCATTTTTAGATCTATACACTAATCTTGTTTTAAAATTAAAATTACTTAATGCATTTTCTCCCATATCTCCGGAGCAAGTAATTACCTCTAAAACGTTTTCAAGACCTTTCAATTTTTCTATCGCAATTTTTGTTTTATCCAATGCCTTTGGTACGGAGCCTCTTTTTATTGCTTCCTCAAGCACTCCGTCAGTACCCTTCAGTCCTACGCTGCCGCCCATTCCCGCAATTGGATTTACTAATAAACCAAGCTTCTTCATCTCAACAATCCTTTATTTTTATGGAGGAAACGTCCCATCGGACGTTTCCATCCTTCAGTTATTTATATTTTTTCTGATAGCTTCTCCATGTGATTGCCCATTTGTCCGGATCATCCATTCCAGATTCATCCACAAAGTGGCATACACTTTGGTGCGGTGCTGTTTTTACCTTTTCGGGATTTGTATATGCTTCATTGAATATGAATTTTAGTGTTTCTATATATTCATCCAAATCTTCCTTTGAAGGAGTTTCTGTCGGCTCTAATGTAATTGGCTCAGGTATATAATAAGGATGGTGGCTTTGCCAGTAATGCATACCAAAATCCATCATTCTCCTTTGTACATCTGCTGTCGATACTCCTGTCTCATTAAATAATTTCTCTATTGTATATCTAACCTGCTCTATACGCTGCTTTCCTCTGATATACGGTGCATCTACAAAATCCAGCTCCATAAGCTTCTTAAATAAATAGTTATTATTTAAAACAGCCGTTTTTGCAACCTGATATAATCCATCCGGTCCCATTGTCCTAATCCACGCATATGCCTTCAATACTACCGGTGCAACTCCGTTAAAGGATCTTACCTTTCCTATTGAATAGGGATTGTTTGTTATCTCGTAATTTAAGAAGTATTTTTCTCCGTCATAATCTATAAGAGGAGCAGGCATATATTTTTCCAGATGCTTCAGCACTCCTGTTGCTCCTACTGCCGGACCTCCGCAGCCATGAGGTGTAGAGAAGGTTTTGTGCAGGTTGAAGAAGCACATATCAAATCCCGCCTCCTTGGCTCTTGTTACTCCCAACAATCCGTTTGCATTTGCTTGATCATAGCCGCATAAGCCTCCGTGATCGCGTACTAACTTTGTAAATTCGAGGACATTTTTGTTGTAAACTCCCGTATCCTCAGGGTTTGCAACGAAAAATGCCGCTGTTTTTTCGCTTACAGCTTCTTTAAAGGCTTCATAATCAGGATATCCGTTTTCATCAGGATGAATGTATATAATTTTATAGCCTTTGACATGAGGTGCTGCTGCATCAGACGGATGTGAATATATAGTTGTTATTATCTCATTTCTCTGCTCTTCTTCGCCTTTTTCTTTAAAGTAAGCATATGCCAATGATGCCATAGCAAGTATACCTTGACTGCCTCCGCTTGGCTGGAATGTAAATCTATCCATGCCGGATATTTCTCTTAAATATAAATCTGTTTCGTACATAATTTGCAATATACCTTGAACTGTGCTTTCGTCCTGCAGTGGATGAAGCTCTGACATTGAAGGTAATCTTGATAGTTGATCATTCACCTTAGGGCTGTATTTTACGGTACATGTTCCTTGCCCTATCTCTATATTTACATCAGCGCCGAGAGTTTCCTGAGATAATCGAGTGTAATGTCTCAATACTCTGTTTTGTGATATCTCAGGGAGATTTGGAGCAGTTTTTCTTTTCATGCCTTCCGGCAGCTTAGATATTCCGTCTCCTACCCTTTCGGCAACTCTTGATTCTGCTTTGGGAACGAGTATTCCTCTTTCACCTTTTTTGCTTAACTCAAATATTATTGATTCATCCCATTTTGCTTGATGAAAATTCTTTCTGACTTTACTGCTTCTATCTATCTTTTTCACATTAATTCCTCGCTTTCATAAGATTAAAGAACTATTTCTTCAAGGGCTGTTATTAGTTTGTCTATATCTGTTTTCGTATGAATCTCCGTAACACAGTAAAGAGCACATTGTCCAAGCTCAGGGAATTCCTTCGATAAATCCTTGCCGCCGAATATTCCCTTTTCAAGCAGGGCTTTGTTTATTTCCTTTACGGTTTTGCCTGTCTGGTTAAAGTCGACTACAAATTCCTTAAAGAATACTGTATTAAACCGGCTTCCTTTAACATTCCTCAATTCATTTAATCTTTCTACTGCATATTGGGATTTCTGCATTATTGTCTGCCCAACCTCTTCCATACCTTTCGGTCCCATAACCGCAAGATATACTCCGGCCGTAATTCCCCATAGAGCAGATTGTGTACCTACATATTCTTTGCCATGCTCCCTGTGGTGTCCGAAGGAGGTTCTGTCATATGCTACATCTCCGAAGCCATATTCGCCCTCTACAGTTGTCGGTGCAATTCCGAATAGTCTTGACGGAAATTCCATAACATATTTTTCCTCATCCATTGTTGCCATGAAACCTGACTGACCTCCGCCGTAATTCATATGTATTCCCAGCGGCTGTAAATCGCCGCAAACAATATTAGCTCCGTAAGATGGCGGCGGCGCAATAACTCCAAGGGATATGGGATCAACCCCTACTACGCTGATTGCTCCGTTTTTATGTGCTATGTCTGATATTTTTTGTCCGTTTGTTTCTATGAATCCTAAATATGAAGGATTTTCAAAATATACTGCTGCAGTTTTATCTGATATTTTGCTTCTTAGATCTTCGATAGACATACAGCCTGTTTCTTTGTCGTATCCGACCTCTACAATTTCCAACTCAGGTGTGCAGTAATTTTTCATTACCTGCAATTTTTCTCTGTCCATGAGCTTTGGCACCAATATTTGTTTTCTGCCGACAACTCTTGATGCCATTCTTACTGCTGTTGATGCAGCCTGTGACCAGTCCATTGTAGGTACATTGACTACCTCCATGTCTACCAGCTCGGCTACCATGCTCTGATACTCAAACAGTGTCTGGAATCTTCCGAAGTCATTGTAGGGCTCTCCGCCATAGGCTGTTAAAAATTCTCCTCTTCCGTTTATTTCATCACATATTGCCGGAACATAGTGCTGCCAGCAGCCTGCTCCTAAAAAATTAATGTTTTCTTTGCAGCTTTTATTTTTATTTAACAGTCCTTCTACATGCCTTCTCAATTCATATTCTGAACCAAAGGCTTCAGGAAGGTTCATATTTTCTTTTAATTTTATTTCCTCAGGAATTTCCTCATGCAGTTCCTCTATTGAGTTCAAGCCGATTTCCTTCAGCATCAGCTCCTCTACCTCCGGCACCGAATTTGGAATATATGGATGATTTTTAAATCCTCTTATTGCCATTTTTACCTCCGATTATTAACTGTATAATATTGTTATTTATGCTAATCCACCGCCATCTACTACGATAGCCGCTCCTGTTACCCAGCTTGATAAATCACTTGCAAGATATAGTACTGTATTTGCTATATCCTCAGGCATTCCGATTCTTTGAAGAGGTCTGCTTACTCCGCAATCCTTAAGGTAAGCTTCTTGTGTTTGTGAATCCTTTACAAGACCTGTTTGTACTCCTTCATCCCGAAGCATTGCTGTATCTGTATCTCCCGGATTAACGCTGTTAACTCTTATTTTCTGGTGACCATGGTCTATAGCCATAGCACGTGTTAAATTTACTATACCGCCTTTAACCGCACAATATGCTGCCGCTAAATCTCCGCCTTTCAATCCCCAGCCTGATCCGGTATTGATTATGCTGCCTCCGCCGTTTGCAGCCATTAAAGGTATCACATATTTTGAAAACAGGAATGTTCCCTTCAGCCCTACTCCAAGAACAAAATCCCATTCCTTCTCCTCTAAATCAACTACTGTTTTTCTTACTGTTACACCCGCATTATTAAATAATATGTCTATATGTCCGAACTTATTATATACAGCTTCTACAGTAGATTTAACATCATAAGAATTTGTTACATCACATCTGAAAAATTCTGCTTTTCTTCCTGCTTCTCTTAATTTCAAGGCTTCCTCCTCGCCTCTTGTACTGATATCAACTAAAGCAATTGATGCCCC
>DAIUCB010000061.1:0-11852 GCA_036846385.1 Bacillota bacterium
CATCATATTTGACCCGTTTCTATATAGAGTCCTCTATTACTATTTTATCATTTATTAACTCAATACGTTCAGAGGTTACTATATTTTTAGTTTCAATAACTATTTCATTAAATTTTGTCCTTTGAATTTCTTTGCCTGATTTTAAGCTATATAGCTCTTGAAGCCTGATACCTCGCATTCCGATAAATAATATTTCATCATCACAAATGTCAAAGCAGTCAATTGATCCATTATCTTCTGAAACAGTTTCAATTACACCGTCAAGTGTCAATTTTTTAATAAAGGAGCTTTTAGCTTCAGTTGATACAAAATACAAGGAATCATTATATACACGAACATCTGATCCGTCGCCCAGCCTGCAGTCTGAGCCGACAGAATTATGCATACCAAAGTCATGCATACTCAGAAGCTTTATATCATTTTCTGCTATTGTATAGAAGTTGTTGTTTTGATTTATACCGTATTTATCCATAACTGTTCCGCTGAATATAATTTTATCACCTAGAAATTCGGCAAAATCAATGCTGTATTCTTCATCCTCAACCAAACATTTTGATCCGCTGGAATACAAATCATATATGTAAAGAGCATTAGTCAGTTCTTTTTTATTCGTAAAATTTTCCGCAATATAAAGTGCTTTACCATCCTTAATTCCTGACAAGCTGACATTTTCAAACTGCTTTGATATCGGATTAAGGCTGTTTGTACCTTTGTCATATAAGTAAAGTCGGTTCCTTTTTTTATTGGTGAAGCCCTTTCCGTTTGACCAGAACGGTATTTCATCTAATATTTCATAATCCCTGTTTTCCTTAATTATTTCTATTGCTTTAGCCTTTTCTTCGCTGTCTAATGAGTGTAGGTTAATCCCATAATGATTGTATAGGGCGGTAATTAAAAATTTATCCTCTGCTATAATTTTAATGTCATTTACCGTCATAGGTATTCTCATATATTCATAAGCTTCGCCGCCGTTTATGTTAATAGCGTAAAAAATAGTCCATTGCTCTCCATTGCTTATTTTTTCTTTAAGCTTTTCATCTCTCATGGAAGGGAATAACAAAGTATCATTGTTTAACCATATTAAGCTTTTCTCCTCATTCAAGGCGGTGAGTTTTCTTACTTCATATGTTGTTCGATTTAGCACCCATATGTTAGACAGATACTTGTTGCTGTCATAATCTGCAACCCTTACTACAAAAGCGCAATACTTTTTATCGGGTGAGAGTTCAAGATTAGATAAAAACTTATAATCCAAAAAATCCTTCAGTTTTAAATTTTCCATTTGATACCTCCATGTGCATACTATTTACATTATTATACATCAGGGCAATAATTATTGCAAATATAAGTAAATAATACTGTGCAAAATTATCCTGATATAGTATAATATATATAAAATTATACAATAAATTAGGAGGAATCATGTCAGCTTTTGAATTTAATGAAGAATTTACTCTAAAAGTTCTGGAGGGAATTGTCAATATTCCAAGTCCATCAGGTTTTTGCAAAAATGTAATAGATTATATCGAAACCATTGTAAGTAATATCGGATACAAATATGAAAGAAATAAAAAGGGTAATTTAATAATAGAAATTGATGGTAAGGATAATAATTATTGCGTAGGAATACCTGTTCATGTAGATACATTAGGAGCTATGGTAAGGTCAATTAACAGTGATGGTACAATCAGAATCACTACAATCGGAGGCAACATATTTCCGACACTTGACGGAGAATACTGCCGTATTCATACTCGAAGCGGCAAAATATACACAGGAACTATGCTTTCAACTTCACCGTCAGTACATGTATATCCCGATGCTAACAAAAAGGAAAGAATAGAAGAAAATATGCAGATTAGATTAGATGAAGTAGTAAGCTCAAAGGAAGATGTATTGAAGCTTAATATATCAACAGGAGATTATATATCAATTGAACCTAAATTTCTTGTAACGGAATCGAAATACATTAAATCAAGATATTTAGACAACAAAGCAGGAACAACATGTGCCTTGAGTGTAATGGAAGCCTTTAAAAGACTTGATGTGAAACCGAATAATAAGGTAAAAATAATAATATCAACCTACGAAGAGGTAGGACACGGCTGTTCATCCATACCTGCTGATATAGATGAGCTTGTAGGGATAGATATGGGGTGCGTAGGCTTAGATTTAGCCTGTACAGAGCGTGAGGTTTCAATATGTGCCAAGGACAGCTCCGGTCCGTATGATTACGATATAACAAGCAGATTGATTGAGTTGGCTGAAAAAAATAATATAGGCTATGCAGTTGATATTTATCCTAGTTACGGTTCGGATGTATCAGCTTCCTTAAGGGGAGGAAACAACATTAAAGGAGCGCTTATCGGACCCGGTGTCAATGCTTCCCATGGTATGGAAAGAACTCATATAGAAGGTATTGAAAATACAATAAAATTGATATATTCATATTTGACAGAATAAATTTATTAGTTCGGAGTTGAAAGCCGGATGGATAATTTAATATTTTCAATTAATGTAGTTTTACCTATGTTTTTAATTATGAGTTTAGGGACGCTTTTTAAGAAAATTAATATTATAGATGAGAAATTCCTTAAAACAGGAAACAGCTTTACTTTTAAAGCATTACTTCCGACATTATTGTTTTATAATATATATAACAGTAATATTTCAGAATCCTTTAACGGAAAATTAGTATTATTTGCAGTGATGACTGTATTAATGTTAATTTCCGTGTTATTTATCATAATACCAAGGCTGGAAAAGGACAACCGAAACAGAGGTGTTTTGATTCAGGGCTTAATCAGAAGTAATTTTGTACTGTTTGGCATTCCGTTATGTACGAATATTTTTGGCAGCTCCGGCACAGGCATAGCATCTATGCTGATTGCCGTAATAGTACCGCTTTATAATTTTTTTTGCGTATTTATTTTAGACATATATGCTAAAGAAAAATTAGAAATAAGAGAAACCTTTATAAGCATATTAAAAAATCCCATGATAATAGCATCAGCTATCGGAATTTTTTTGTCCGTGGCAAATATTAAGCTGCCTGCTGCTATTGATAAAACTGTTGCTGATATATCCAAAATTGCAACTCCTTTTGCTTTAATAGTTCTCGGAGGAGAAATTGAAATATATAATGTTTATAAAAATATCAAGTATATTATTGCAGTTTGTATCGGAAAGCTCATTATTATTCCATCATTGGTTATTCCGATAGCTGTCATGTTTGGATTTAGAGGTATAGAGCTTGGTGCTTTATTTTCAATGGTTGCATCACCTGTAGCAGTCTCGAGCTATATTATGGCTGCACAATGCAATGCAAATGAAGAATTGGCAGGTCAAATTGTATTCTCAACAACATTATTTAGCTCATTGACTATTTTCATATTTATTTACATATTAAAATCCTTATCATTATTTTAAAAATAATATAACGCAATTGTTAATATAAAAACTGTATGCAGCTTATTCATACAGTTTTTATATATTTAGAAATTGAATTTGATAAAATCCATGAATTGATGTAAAATAATTAAAATGGAGGTTAAGAAATATGGATTTAAAAGCATATAAAAAAAACTATGAATACTCATATACATTCGGGATGTTTCCGACAGTTGAATTAATAAAAGCAAAACCTTCCTCAGTTATTAAGGTATTAGTAAATTCCGATTTTAAAGCTGACACATCTTCGATGGATATATTTGAGCTTTGTGATAATAATAAAATATTGGTTGAGATCAATGATAAGCAATTTAATCGTATAGGTGCAAAAGAAAATTGCTATGTAATAGGTGTTTTTAAAAAATATGATTGTGTAATAAATGAAAACAGACCTCATGTCGTTCTTGTAAATCCAAGCAACATGGGTAATATGGGAACAATAATCAGGACTCTAACAGGGTTTGGAGTAAATGATCTAGCTATAATAAGTCCCGGTGTAGATATATTTGATCCGAAGACAATCAGAGCTTCAATGGGTGCGTTGTTTAGAATAAATTTCAAATATTATGATAATTTTAATGATTATATGAGAGCCTTCATGAACCATAAAATATATACATTTATGCTGGACGGAGAAGCTTCGCTTAAGGATATTCAGCATAATCCAAAGGAGCTTTTCACATTGGTTTTCGGAAATGAAGCTACCGGATTGGAAGCCGAATTTTTAAAGCTTGGAACGAGTGTTGTTATAAAACATTCAAACACTATAGATTCTCTTAATTTAACTATTGCTGCAGGTATCGCTTTATATGAATTTTGCAGTGGATAAATTTTGCATTTTTTGGAATCAACCATCACTGATACTAAATTATGTTATAATATTTAGATAATAAATGTGAATAATATAATTGTGGCTAAATAATAGCTAAAAATTCAAATATAATGTGAAGGGATGATTATTATTAAAGACTTTGACGACAAAAATAAAAATGACAGAAATGATTTTATGAATAATATTAGAAATATAAGCTTAAATAATGCAAAAGAAAAAATGAAAAATTACGAGGAGATATCTATGTTAGACAGCAGCCAGAAATTTAGAGAACAGGAAAAACAGCAAATCCAGAAATATCAGCAAAATAATAATGATCAAAATAAATTTAACAACAACGATCAAAACAGAAATAAAAACAATGATTTCAACAACAGAAATGACCAAAACAGAAATAAAAACAATGATTTAAACAGATTTAATAATAATGATCAAAACAGAAACAATGACGATTTAAACAGATTTAATAATAGAAACGATCAAAACAGAAACAACAATAAAAATAACAACAATAAAAATAATATAAAATAATTTATTAATTTATTTCAATTTGGGTAAGCTCTTTGCTTACCTTTTTGTTTTGCATACTTTCTTTTATTACTTGCAGATAAGCAGGAAAACATTTATATATTTAATTAAATAAACTTTCATAAAAAAGGCAATATCGCATATAAAGCAAATAAAATAATGCATTATATTTATTATGACTTGCATTTAAATAAAATATCTTGACTTTACTAAAAAAATTGCATATACTGAAATCATAGTATTTATTGGGATTGTCAAAGAAGTATGGAGGTGAAAAAATGTATAAGGGAATAGAAATAGGATTAAAAGAAGGATTAATAGTTACGGGATTTAGCATGACAGTAGTATTTATAGCTTTAATAATTATTTCTTATACGATAGATATAATGAAGTTTTTTATCGAAAAAAGCAAAAATTGATTAATGCATTAATGCTCAATAATAGTTTAGGAAAAGGAGAATAGTATGTTAGAGTTAATAAAGGATTTTTGGATGAGTACGGGATTTTCACAATTATTTAACTTAGTTGAGTTGGAGTTATTCGGATTTAATTTAATGCTTCCGGGTAATTTGATAATGATTTGCATTGCATGTACATTTTTATATTTAGCAATTAAAAAAGGATATGAGCCATATCTCCTGATTCCTATTGCGTTTGGAATGCTTCTTGTTAATCTGCCGCTTGCGGGTCTGATGGACGGTCCTATCGGTGACCAAAAGGGCGGTCTTTTGTACTACTTGTATCAAGGAGTTGAATTAGGTATATATCCTCCCCTCATATTTTTATGTATAGGTGCGGGAACAGACTTTGGACCATTGATAGCAAATCCAAGGAGCTTGCTGCTTGGAGCTGCGGCACAATTAGGTATCTTTTTTACATTTGTAGGTGCCATAATTCTTAATAATGCAGGTATAGTGAATTTTTCAGGTGCTGAAGCAGCATCCATAGGAATAATCGGAGGTGCGGACGGACCGACAGCATTATATCTGACAAGCAAGCTTGCGCCGCATTTGCTTGGACCTATTGCTATTGCAGCTTATTCATATATGGCATTGGTTCCGATTATTCAACCGCCGATTATGAAATGGCTCACAACAGAAGAAGAAAGAAAAGTAAAAATGGAACAATTAAGACCTGTAAGCAAAACGGAAAAAATTCTTTTTCCAATCATAGTAACTATTTTTACAGTATTACTTTTACCATCTGCAGCAGCGCTGATAGGTATGCTGATGATAGGAAATTTATTTAAGGAATCGGGGGTAGTACCTAATATAACAAATACAGCATCAAATTCTTTGTTGTATATAGTAACAATATTTTTAGGAATTACTGTAGGGGCAAAAGCTAATGCAGTTGCGTTTTTAAATACGAAAACCTTAATGATAATTTTGCTCGGATTAGTTGCATTTAGTGTCGGTACGGCAGGAGGAGTGCTGTTAGGTAAAATTATGTACAGGACAAGCGGCGGGAAAATAAATCCACTAATTGGAGCGGCAGGAGTATCGGCTGTACCAATGGCAGCCAGAGTAGCGCAAAAGGAAGGACAAAAATATAACCCTGCAAACTTCTTGTTAATGCATGCGATGGGTCCTAACGTTGCAGGCGTTATTGGCTCTGCTGTAGCGGCAGGATTATTGCTGATGTTCTTTAGCTGATATATACATAAAATAAATTTCAAAATAAGAAAGCATCCGATGGAGATGCTTTTTTTATTTTGAATAGAAAAATACCTGTATATACAGAATCATTGTCAGAATTGAGGATAATCTTATTGTTTTGAGGTTAAATTTAATAATTTTTGACAGGTATTTTATTGACAACAATTGATATTTGTAATACAATTGTTTTAAATAATAAACGTTGTTCCATATATGGAACGATTGCAGAAAAATAGGAGGGAATTATGTTATATTTAAATAAACAAGATATCAGTTCTTTAATAGTTTATGATGAAGTTATAAAAATAATCGAGAAGGCGATGGAAATATATGAAGGTAAAGCTTTTACAATGCCTGATCGAATTACTGTTAATGTAAGTGATACTGAAACCTATTTGTATATGCCATGTTTTACGGAAAGCGTAAAAGGAACAAAGGTACTTACATTAAATTCCGAAAATTATAAGCTCAAAAAACCAATGCTGCAGGGGATTATGCTGTTAAATGATGCTCAAAGTGGCGAAATAAAATGCATTTTAGACGGAGCATCCGTAACTGCATACAGAACAGGTGCAGTAGGTTCAACGGGAATAAAATATACCTCAAAGGAATCCTGCAAAAATCTAGGTATTGTAGGTACAGGGGTTCAAGGTCTGTATCAGGCTCTTTATGCAGCTTCTGTAAGACCGCTGGAAAATATATACGTATATGATTTGGATAAAAAGAAATGTGCAGAATTTGCAAATAACTTACAAAGCTACTTACCAAAAATCAAAATTCAGCCTACAGAAGATACTGCGGAATTAGTAAAAAAATCGGAAATAATTGTAACGGTGACACCATCATCAAGCCCGGTTATTCCCGATGATGAAAGCTTATTAAGAGGCAAGCATTTTGTAGGAATAGGCTCATATAAGCCCAACATGAGAGAATATCCCGAAAGCATATATAAATTAATTGATAAGGTATATATTGATGTTGATTTTGCTGCGGAAGAATCAGGAGATTTGATTACGCCTTTAGAAAAAGGCTGGCTGAAGGAAGAGAATATTGAAACCTTATATTCCGGAATAATTAACAACAATATAGACAAAAGCAAAACAACCTTCTATAAATCAGTAGGAATGGCACTTTTTGATATACTTGTAGCTGAGTATATTTACAAAAAAGCTGTTGAAAAAAATATAGGACAAAAGCTTCAATTATAATTGATTGATAAAGGAGATATTTACGTGAATATTGCTGTTGTCAGAGCATTAGATATTTTAAAAATTGTAGGCAATAATAGTGAACCAATGTCCTTGACCGATATATCAAAAGCACTGGATATTCCTAAAACAACTGCCTTTAATATTATTAACACCTTGGTTGAAGAAAAATGCCTGATAGTTAAGGATAAAAGAAGCAAGCTATATGAGCTTGGAATCGGAATATATGAAATTGGCAGCCTATATATCAACAAGGTTGAGTATCTAGATTTGATAAGAGATTCAATCAGAAGAATAAAAGATAATTTATCAACATCCTCCTTTGCATGTATTGTTGATAATGATGAATTAATATATATTGATAAGGTGGAAACCAATGATACACTTAAGTCATCCATTAAGCTGGGACACAGAATGCCGATGTACAGTGCAAGTCTGGGGAAAGCCATTTTAGCCTATTATGATGATAAAGCTCTTGAAGACTATATAAATAGAGTAGAATTGAAAGCAAAAACAAAAAAAACAATTACAATTAAAGATGACCTTAAGAGAGAATTAGAAGCTGCCAGAGTTAACGGCTATGCCGTTTCTGATGAAGAAAATGATATTGGTCTGTATTGTATATCCGCACCGATATTTGATAAGGATGGCAAAGCATTTGCAGCAATAAGCGCCTCATTTGTCAAGATTAATATTAACGAAGAAATAATAGAAAAGGCTAAAAATATCGTATTGGAAGAATCAAATAATGTTTCGAGATTTTTAGGGTATAAAAAGGATTTGCTTCACGAAGGCTTTAGAATAACAGAAAATTAAAAAATCCTTTTTATACAATTAAATGATAAAAAATTCACAAAATAATTATTGAACGATAAAAATTAGTTCTCCTTTAGTGTATAAATTTATTTATTAAACTAAAGGAGAATTTTTTTGTCATTAATAGCAATAAGAATTTTGACTTCAAAATACAGAAATAATAAGAAAATTAAGCACTGCATTTATGTAGGAACGTTGTTAATTATTAAAAAATAATTAATCGGAGTTATGTTTATTATTTAACCTTTAATATAGATAAGATATAAAAAATTTTTATTTTATATCTTATAAAATAAAAAAGAATTAATATACAAAAATAACTATTGACAAATTTCTTAATACAGACATATAATTGGTATAAATAAGTACTGAATAAAATATATTGGATGATAAGTCTGGGAGATACCTCTATGAGGAGCCGAAGGAGCAAGTTGCAATAAGTCTGTTATTGCAATGAAACTTTCAGGCAAAGAGACCGGATTTGGACAATACTCTGAAAAGCTTAAATAAATATGATCATATTTAAACTGAGACAGGGGTAATGACGACGGTTATTACCCCTGTCTTTTTAAACTTCTTATGTAAGTTAGTCACATACAGCAATTTTTTTATGTGATACAATTGTAAGAAAAATTAATGAGTATATAATAATAAAATTAACATAAAAAGGAGTGATATATCTTGAAAAGAACACCATTATTTAACAATCATCTGGAAAGTAAGGGTAAGCTTATTGATTTCGGAGGCTGGGAACTGCCGGTAGAATATTCCGGTATCAGAACAGAGCATGATGCTGTAAGGAATGCGGCAGGCTTGTTTGATGTTTCTCATATGGGAGAGATAACAGTAACAGGAGAGGCTGCCGAAGAATATCTTCAAAATATCGTAACAAATGATATTTCAGTATTGAGTAATTATCAGATTTGCTACACAACAATGTGTTACCCTGACGGTGGTATAGTTGATGATTTATTGGTATACAAATACAGCAATAAAAAGTACTTATTGGTAGTAAATGCATCCAATACCGAAAAGGACTATGAATGGCTTAATACTCATTCTATTGAAAATGTCACGATAAAAAATGTATCCGATGAATATTCGCAGCTTGCCATCCAAGGACCCAAGGCTCAGGAAATATTACAAAAATTATCTGATATTGATTTAAACGAAATAGAATTTTACCATTTTGCTGATAATGTTAAGATAGGTGAAATAAATGCATTAGTATCACGAACAGGATATACAGGTGAGGATGGCTTTGAAATTTATTTGCCATCAGCTGAAGGTCCCATACTTTGGGATTTGCTGCTGGAATCAGGTAAAGACTTCGGACTTATACCTGCAGGCTTAGGAGCCAGAGATACATTAAGATTTGAAGCAGCTTTGCCTTTATACGGACAGGAAATAGATAAGGATATTACGCCATTGGAAGCAGGTCTCGGCTTTTGTGTAAAGCTTTCAAAGGAAAAATTCATAGGCAGGGAAGCACTGGCAAAGCAAAAATCAGAGGGCTTAAAAAGAAAGCTTGCAGGCTTTGAAATGACAGAAAGAGGAATACCGAGGAGCCATTATCAGGTTTATGCAGATGGTAAAAAAATCGGATATGTTACTACAGGAAGCCTTTCTCCTACATTAAATAAAAATATAGGGTTAGCATTGCTTGATATTGATTATACTAAAGAAGGAACGGAAATAGAGGTAGAAATCAGAAATAAAAAAGTAAAGGCGAAAATTATCAAAAAACCTTTTTATACTAAAAAATACAAACAATAAAATAGTAAAATAGATGGAAAACGGAAAATTGCTAATACTAATAAAAAATGAAAACAATTGTATATATTAAAACAATTGTTCATATATTATTAAATCGCTTATAAAATAAATCGCAAAGGGAGGATTTAAAATGAAATTTTTAGAGGAATTGAAATATGCAAAATCCCATGAATGGGTCAGAGTTGAAGGAAATAAGGCTTACGTAGGAATCAGTGATTATGCACAGGAGCATTTAGGCGAGGTAGTATTCGTAGATTTGCCCGAGGTTGATGCAGAGTTTAATGCAGGAGAGCAATTCGTGGTACTTGAATCGGTAAAGGCAGTATCAGATGTTTATGCACCTGTATCAGGAAGGATTGCAGAGGTTAATGAAGAGCTCTTTGACAATCCCGGACTTATAAATGAATCACCATACGAAGCTTATCTTGTGGTTATTGAAATGTCAAATGCATCAGAGGTTGAAGAACTGCTGAGTGCAAGTGATTATGAGAAGACATGTGAATAAAAAAGGGGAGGTATTAGCTTGGCAAGATATATTGCAAATACAAATACTGACAGAGCAGAAATGCTCAAGGAAATCGGTTATGAGGATGTTGACTCCTTGTTTAAGGCTGTACCGAAAGCTGTTCGCCTTAACAGAGATTTAAATATCCCTCAGGCTCAATCCGAGCCTGAGCTTGTAAAAAATATAAAAAAATTGTCTCAAAAAAATATGAATGCTGATGATTTTACTTGCTTTTTAGGAGCAGGTGCCTATGATCATTATGTTCCTGCGCTGATAGACCAAATTATATCCAGACAGGAATTCTATACATCCTATACGCCATATCAGCCTGAAATAAGCCAAGGAACTCTGCAGGCAATATTTGAATATCAAACTATGATCTGCGAGCTTACGGGAATGCCGGTATCAAATGCATCAATGTATGACGGGGCAACAGCCTTGACAGAGGCAGCCATTATATCATGCGATTCTGCAAGAAGGAGCAATGTTTTAATTGCCGGCAGCGTTCACCCTGAAAGTCGTCAGGTTTTAAATACATATGCAAAATTCAGGGATATGAAAATCGGTGAAGTTGAGTACAAAAACGGACAAGTAGACATAGAGTCCTTAAAAAGCAAGCTAAATTCAGATACGGCGGCAGTAATTATACAGAGTCCGAACTTTTTCGGAATAATTGAGGATATTGAGTCGATAAAGGATATAGTACATGAAAACAAAAGTCTGTTAATAGTAAGTACCGATCCAATATCACTTGCCTTACTGAAAAGTCCGGGTGAGCAGGGAGCAGACATCGTAGTAGGAGAAGGTCAGGCCTTGGGGAATCCTTTGAATTATGGAGGTCCATATCTTGGTTTCATGGCTGTTACGGAAAAATTAATGAGAAAAATACCCGGCAGAATTGTGGGAGAAACCGCAGATAAGAATGGCAAGAGAGGCTATGTACTAACTCTTCAGACAAGAGAACAGCATATCAGAAGAGAAAAGGCAACATCAAATATATGCTCTAATCAAGCGTTAAATGCACTTACTGCTACTATATACCTTACGGTAATGGGCAAGGAGGGGCTAAGAGAGGTTGC
>DAIUCB010000062.1:0-11802 GCA_036846385.1 Bacillota bacterium
CAGGTAATTGCTCTCGTTGCGTTAATACCTACAATCCAATCCGCTTCTGCACGAGCTAATGCCGAATCATAAAGATTTTCATAGAGTTTACCGTCCTGCAGCTTATTAAAGCCATCTTTAATAGCCTTATCTGTTACCGATGATATCCATAGCCTTTTTATCGTTTTTTTAACATTTGCTTTTTCTATAATCCACCTTGCAACAAGCTCTCCTTCTCGTCCGGCATCTGTTGCTATAACAATTTCCGTCACATCAGATCTTTGCAGCTGGCTTTTAACAGTTCCAAACTGTTTACCGGTTTGCTTTATAATTTCTGTTTTCATATTGCTCGGTAAAATTGGTAAATCCTCCATTTTCCAAGCTTTGTATTTTTGATTGTAATCTTCCGGATCAGCAAGAGTAACGAGATGACCAAGTGCCCATGTAACTATATATTTACTTCCCTCCAGGTAGCCGTTTCCCGATTTATTACAGCCGAGAACTTTGCCTATATCTTTTCCTACCGAAGGCTTTTCTGCTAATACTAATATCATTTTTCCATTCCTTTTCTGTTATCTATTTACAGTATTATATTATTGTATCACAACTATTATTTTTTGCATATACAAAAAAATAATAGTTATTTATCTAATGATTACTCCCTTTACTGCAAGTTGCTACGTTCTGATATTAAAAAACCTTCCTATTATGGAAGGCTTTGAAGCTATATTTTTAAAACATCCTTCATACTATATAAACCGGGACCTTTATTCTGTAAAAACAACGCTCCTTCACAGGCTCCTCTGGCAAAGCATTCCCAATTATATGCATGATGAGTTATTTCTAACCGTTCGCCCATTAGCCCGAACATAACCGTATGACTGCTGGAAATATCACCGGATCTGATTGAATGATAGCCGATAGTACCCGGAATTCGCTCACCTGCCCCATTGCGACCGTAAACTCCGATATTTTTCAGCTCCTTATTCATTGCTTTTGCGATTATTTCACCCATTTCCTTTGAAGTTCCGCTTGGAGCATCCTTTTTTAATGCATCATGCATTTCGATAATTTCTATATCTGAAAGCTCCCCAATAGATTTAGCTGCTATCTCCAACAGCATATTCATCAAATTTACTACTCTCGATGTATTTGAAGCGTGCAGCAAAGGTATTTTCTCGGAGGCAGCTTTAATTTTTTCTATATCCTTTTCCGAAAATCCTGTTGTACCGCAAACCACGGCTTTGTTATATTTAACTGCTGTCTCAATAACCTTCATCGATAACTCTATATTTGAAAAATCAATTATAACATCACAATCATCTATTACATCAGCTAAATCATCAACCACCAAAGCACCTATACGTTGACCTAATCCTGTAACTATACCTATATCCTCTCCGATATAATTACCGCCCGGATGCCCGATGCCTGCTGTAATTTCAAGTTCCTCAATCTCGTTGGCAATTTTGGTTATCAGCCTGCCCATTTTACCTCTTGGTGCAATAATTATTAACTTCATAGCTCCTCCAGCTCTTGTTTTTAATTAATTTTACCATTTGTGGCTTAAATAATCAACCAACTTTAATTAGCTGACAGATTGTAATATTTTAAAATAAAAAAACAAAGCGAGAAATAATGAAATATTTGCTGCTTTATCGCTTTGCTTTATAAATATATTAAATACGAACTACTCCTCTTTTTTTCTGTTGTTTTCGGTTTTTATATGCTCTAATTTAGTGATTGATACTTCATAGGCAGTTTTAGTTTCATAATCCTCTGCATCATTCTTTTTTTGGTATTTTCTGCTTTGAATCCTGCCCCATACCTTAACATGGTCACCTACCTCAAGCTTTTCACAATATCGTGCATTTCTGCCCCATGCAATACAAGGTATATAATCTGACTTATTGTAGGATCTGTTGACAGCAATCAGCATATCAGTTATTTCTCTGCCAAAAGGAGTAGTTCTGTATTTTGTTTCCTTACATAAATATCCGTTTAAAAAAACTTCATTTGGATGTCTTTTGATTTCATCTATTTCATCTTCATTTGGAACCATTATATCTCTGACAAATACCCTAAGTAAAAGCTTGTTGCTTAAATCCTCATATCTGTTATAAGATCGGAATTGACCATCAATTACAACAAAATTGCCGATGCTCATATTAATATCATTAATTATCCTCTCCGATATTATAACAGGAAGCAAATCCTTTGTTTCACTTAATCTCGGTACCTCCAAGGAAAATTCGTAAAATTTTTCTCCAAAAACCTCGTGACTGAACTCCAGGCTGCTGCTTATTATTCCCACTACCCTTATATAATTGGACTGCATCTGTTTATCATTCATACCTTTTCTTCCCCCTATAATTTGTCTTATATATTTCATATTATTCAAACTATTTCAATATATGCTTTATTATTGCTAAAAATTTATTGAAGTTTAAAAACATCTGTTATATAATTAGTCCGTAAATTGTGACAATCAAATTAATATTATTATATTAATTGATTAAAGAAATGAAAGGACGATATATATGAAATTAGGTATAGTAGGACTTCCTAATGTAGGTAAAAGTACATTATTTAACGCTATAACATCGGCAGGAGCCGAATCTGCAAATTATCCCTTTTGTACTATTGAACCAAATGTTGGAGTTGTAAGTGTTCCGGATAAAAGGCTTGACTTTTTAACAAGCATGAGCAATTCAGGCAAAACCGTTCCTGCAGTTATAGAATTTTTTGATATTGCCGGACTTGTCAAGGGAGCAAGCAAGGGTGAAGGACTGGGAAATAAATTTCTCTCCCATATAAGAGAGGTTGAAGCAGTTGTGCATGTAGTAAGATGCTTTGATGATGACAATGTAATACATGTCGAATCCTCTGTAGATCCAAAGAGAGATATTGAAATTATAGAGCTTGAGCTTATACTTGCCGATTTGGAGGTTATGAGCAAGAGGTTAGAAAGATTATCGAAAACAGCAAAAAATGATAAATCACTGCTTGGTGAATTGGATTTAGTAAAAAAAATTGTCGAAGAGCTTGAAAAGGAAAAACCTGCCCGATATTTAGAGTGCTCTGAGGAGGAGCAAAGACTTTTAAAAACCTTTAATCTTATTACCGCTAAACCTGTTCTTTACGTTGCAAATGTTGATGAGGAATACATATTAGATCCGGACTCAAACAAATATGTAAATATTGTCAGGGAGCATGCTTCTGTGGATAATTCAGAGGTAATAGTTGTATGCGGTAAAATCGAGGAAGAGGTATCGGTTCTTGACGATGAGGAAAAAAGAGAGTTTCTCAAGGAGCTTGGACTTGAGGAATCAGGTCTTGACAAGCTAATCAGAGCCAGCTATCATCTGCTTGGATTAATCAGCTTCTTTACAACCGGCCCTATGGAATCCAAGGCATGGACTATCAGAAAGGGAACTAAAGCTCCTCAGGCTGCCGGTAAAATCCACTCTGATATCGAAAGAGGGTTTATTAGAGCTGAGGTTACCTCCTACAAGGATGTTGAAGAATACAAAACTATGAATGCCGTAAAGGAAAAGGGTCTGATGCGTCTTGAAGGCAAGGAATATATTGTCGAAGACGGAGATATAATACTGTTCAGATTCAATGTTTAAACATATATATGAAAAATCCGCAGAATTTTGTTTATTCCGCGGATTTTTTTATATTTGTCATGAAAGGTACTCTGCTCCTTTTATCAAACGTTTTATATCTCTAAAACCGATTTTACCGTTATAGTATTTGTTTTCTTTATTCGTATTTTCCACATCTTTGTAAAAGGTTTCCGCATCAGCCTCAGCTATCGATTTTACACTGACATAACCTGCTGCTGACAGCAGTCTCGCTACCTTTGCGCTCACCCATTGAATTCTTGTAATCTCAGCCAACCCTAAAATTTCATCTAAAAATTTTTCGTCAAGATCGGCTGTATTAATCAACTCATATCTAATATCTGAATCTGTTAATGATTCATACAGCATTACTGTATTTTTATATCCTCTGTTTTCCAAAACGTTCAACTTATTATTTTCAAGCCAATCAAAAGCGCTTATCGGAATTGGTTTTGGAAAATAACCCTCAATCTCTCTCCTTAATATTGTTAAATATTTAATATCAATATTGGTTTTTGTCCCAAGGATAGCCATTGTTTTTGGATTCTTCAGTTCCTTACGCAAATCTGCCAAGGTCAAAATGCCATAATTCTTTATTGCATCAAATTTTTCTTCGATACCATCTAACAGTAAAGTATAGCTTGGTATCAAATCTGTAGTTTCAATCCTTTTTTTTAATTCCTCAAGCTCTATCCTATTATCGTCAATATAATACAACATAATTAAACCTCCCGTTAATTAAATTTATTTTTTTAGCCAGCCTTCCTTTATAATATATCCTCCGAGCTCTCCGCCCTCTGGACCCATTTCAATTATATAATCTGCATTTTGAATAATCAAAGGATTATGTTCAATAACAACAACCGTAGAACCCTTTCCCACAAGCTCTGAAAATATATAATTTAATCTTTGTACATCTGAAGCGTGCAAGCCGTTGGAGGGTTCGTCAAGTATATAAATTACATCCTTGGTTCTGCTGTCACAAAGCTCTTTTGCAAGCTTAATCCTTTGTGCTTCTCCGCCGGATAATGTAGTCGAGCTCTGCCCTAATTTTAAATAAGAAAGACCAACCTTATCAAGCATATTGAGAATATCATAAATTTTAGGATCATTGATAAACAATTCTTTTATTCTGCCGATTTCGAGCTCCAATATGTCTGAAACCGAATATCCCTTATATTTTACCGACAGGACATCCTCCGTATATCTTTTGCCGCCGCACTTAGCACATGGCATTGTTATGTCCGGCATGAAATGCATAGGTATGGAAATTTCTCCTGCTCCCTTGCATTCTTCACATTGACCCTTTGGGCTGTTGAAGCTGAAATGTTCTTTAGAAAATTCTTTATTTTTCGCATCCTCCAAGGCAGAATAAAAATCTCTGATTAAATCAAATACACCTGTATAGGTTCCCGGATTTGATCTTGAGCTTCTCCCGATAGGAGCTTGGCTTACATAATGAGCAGCCTTGATATAATCGGTGCCTGTTATGCTGTCATATTTACCTAGAGTTTCCTCACCCTTTCCGAGTTCCTTTACAATAGCCGGATACAATGTTTCTGCAATCAGACTGCTTTTTCCGGAGCCGCTTACTCCGATTACACATATCAGCTTGTTGAGAGGTAATGAAAAATCTATATTTTTCAAATTATTTGTTCCGGCACCCTTTAATAATATCTTTTTTCCACCGGTAATAATGTTATCAGAAACTTTAAAATCATAATCCTCTGTATATTTTGAAGCAAAATTTTTCACTTCCTCTGCCCTAATAAGCTGTCCGCCGTAAGCTCCCGCTCCCGGACCTATTTCTATCATATAGTCTGAAGAAGAAATAAATGATTCTTTGTGCTCCACCATAATAACCGTATTTCTTAGCCTTTTCAAATCCTCAATTGATTTAATGAGGAATTTATAATCCTTGGGATGCAACCCCTTAGAGGGTTCATCCATAATATATAAAATATTTGAAAGACCCGACCCAAACTGAGCTGCTATTTTAAGCCTTTGTGCTTCTCCGCCTGACAATGTGGGAACGCTTCTGTCCGGACTGATATACCCGAGACCCGCCTGTTCAAGCTTCTTAAGATTTTTAATTAGCTTAATAAAAATGATCTTTGATTTTCCCTTATCAGAATCATTTAATTGACTGTAAATATAATGACACCAGTTTATTAATTTAGCAATGCTCATTGATGCGGCGCCTGGATAGTTTAAATCTCCGATTCTGACATTTCGTCCTTCCTTCGATAATTTTTCCCCGTTGCAGCAGCTGCATTTTTTGTTTACGATGAATCTTTCTAAATGAGAAACCTTACTGTCTGTACTGTTTTCTCTCAACAGCCGTTTCAATATATTTACGGCTCCCTCAGCAGGTCTTTTAATGGTTCCCTTTCTTCCGTTTGAATTTTCATAATTAAAGGTTACCTCCCTACCGTTGCTCCCGTAAAACAGCTGTTTCTTAAATTCATCGGACAGCTCCTTAAAGGGTAACTCCAAATTCTCCTTCATATCATCTGCCAACGCAAGCACCTCGCCCTTCATCCAATTTGCATTGGGCTTTTCCTTGAATTTTCTCAGATTACCCCACCAAATCGATGCTCCGTCCAGTATGGATATATTCGGATTGGCGATAATCAAATCGGTGTCAATCTGAAGCTCCATTCCTAATCCCTTGCATACCGGGCACATATATTCGGGGTTATTGCAATTAAAAATTGAAGGAGTCATCTTGAAAAATATTGCTCCGCATTTTGAACAGACATTATTATCCTGAACAGGCATACCGCAATTCGGACATACTCGTTCACCTATCACCGAAAATAGCAGTCTGAGATAATCCCCTGCCCTTGTTACTGTTGCAACAGTAGACCTGGGATTAAATCCTAAGCTTCTTTGCTCTATTGCTATCGATGGCTGCAGTCCCGATATTTTTCCGACGCAGGAATCTTTAAAATCACCATCATATGGTGAATTAGACGAAACCAAATCAAAAAACTGTCTTTGGCTTTCATGATAGATTGTGTCAAATGCAATGCTTGATTTACCGCTTCCGCTGACTCCGGTAATAACTGTTATTTTTTCCTTAGGAATTTTTACTGAAATATCCTTTAAATTATGTATATTTGCATGCTCAACTACAATCTCGTTTAAAGCCGCATAATCATATTCAGTGTCCTCTTCGCTTTCAAGCTCCTTCGCAAATACACCATCATACCTTTTATTTTTAATTTCTGTTTTCTCCGTGTCAACACAACTTTCTTCACTGCTTTCAAATACCTTGTAGTCTGTCCAATGCTCAACCCATTTAGGAACTTTTACATCTTTAAATACCTCCACAGCGTCATATGGCATTATCTGCAGTACAGAGGAGTGTTCAAAACCGTCAAAGCCTGCAACATAAATAATGTGATTGAATTTATCCGCAGAAATAACTTTTACAATCGTTGAAGCCAGGGGATTTGGTCGAACAGGAGATCTGGTGGCAAAAATCCCGCATTTAGGCGCGTTCTCATAAGGAGGGTTACACATAGTACAGCTTCTGTATCTTTTACCGTCAAATCTATGAAACCACCATAATATTCTTATATAATCGCCATTGCTGATTTTATCCAGTAAAGCCTCAATATCCCTTCCTGTCATATCTTTTGACTCTCTAAGCTGAATCATTCCCATATTGTCGGCAAAAAGATATTCGCCTATGGAATTTCCTTTGAAGGGTATAGTTTTGAAGTTCTCCTTATTTTGCTTGATTTTATCGGTATCGTTATAGGACAAAACAATTTCCTCGCACGGGAAATAAGGCTTAATGTCAACTAAATCACCTTTAAGGTTCATACCGCTTTTAATTTGATATTCAACAGCCATTTCACCCTTTTTCTCATTAATATGTACTATTCTTGCAGAGAAGCAAAAAATTTCATTTTCATTTCTTGAAAATAATAAACAATGACTGAAATTATCCAGCCTTGTAAGGGCTTTCTTAAATTCTTCCTTAATAACAATCTCAGCTGTATTGGAGCTTGTTTCCTTGTAATGTCCTATTGATTGAAATTCAAATACCTTCATAAATCCATCCTTTTAAAGCGGAATTATCGGAATGAATATCTCAACTGTTTTACTTTCCGTGTCATATTCCTGAGACGGATAGTGTTCGTAGCATAGCCTGTCATCAGGCATATAGCCGCTTTCCGGCAGCCATTTTGACAGCATATAATCCCAGGCGCTCTGATATTCATCTGATTTAAGCAGAAATCTACCGACAGCATATTGTCCTCCCGCCAATTCCATACAGCTGAATTCATTTGAACCTTGAATTTCATCTGCAACCGTAACGCACACACTGAGCCTCAGCCTTTCCTCTGAAGTTAAATCTCCGTAATCATGATAAACCGTAAACCACTTTGATTCCGGGCTGATAAGCTTTTTTGATGATGCATAGCCATAAAGCCTTGTAAACAACATCATAAATAAGTCGGCGTTACCTTTGTAGGACCCTGTATGTCTGATATACAAGACCCTTGCGGGAGAAGTTTTTCTGATTGTCAGCTCTACAGGGATATTATAATGCATTTTCATCTCATCTGCTTTTCCATTCATGCTGATTTCACAAAAATGCTTATATGCATCAAAATCATTTAAATTCCTTATTGCACCTGCACTTATCTTGTATCTTTCTTTTAACGCCTTGGCAAGTGAAGCTTGATTGGAAAATCCGACTGATAATGCTACATCTTGTACCTTAATATTTTTATTGCTTCGGATCAAAAATACCGCCTTTTCGAGTCTCAGTCTTTTTATATAGCTATATAAGCTTTCACCTGTTATCTGTCTGTAAATTCTCTGGAAATGATATTTTGAAAAATAAGCAATATCAGCCAGCTCGTCAACACACAGCTCTTCGTCCATGTGATTTTCTATATAATCCTGAACGCTGTTAATTCTTGAAATATAAATCTGCCTTGATTTATTTAATATAATATCCATACAAGGGACCTTCTCTGCAATATTATTTTTACTAAGATTAATATATTAATTTCTTTCAATTTTTACCTTGCTCCCGCCCATTCCGGATACAGCAGGAGTTACTGTCAGCTTAACCGGAACTCTGTTTTTAATTGATTCAACATGGCTGATTATACCTATTGAAAGCCTGCTGTTATGTATTTTTTCCAAGGAATCCATAACTACCTCCAATAAATTGTCATCCAAGGTGCCGAAGCCTTCATCTAAAAAGAACAGTTCCAGAGGTGCTGTGCCCTTAAGCTGTATTTGAGCCGATAGGGCAAGTGCCAAGGATAAGGAGGCTACAAAGGTTTCTCCTCCTGACAAGGTTGAAGCATCTCTTTGAACTCCTCCATTTTTGTAGTCCCTGATTAAAAATCTCCCGTTTTCATCGACATCCAACCCATATTGACCGCCTGTTATTTCCTTTAGCTTCTTACACGCTTCAATAGAAACATATTTCAATTGATTAGCTGCTACAAATTCCACAAATTTTTTACCCTTAAATAATTTTTCCAAATCATCCAGCAGACTTAATTTATGATCTAATTCTTCTTTGTTGTTCAAAAGCTCCTTTTTGTAAATTAATTTTTCTGAAATATTTTTTACTTCCTGTTCCAGCTTTATGCTGTTTTCTGTCAGCATTTCCAGTGTTTCGGATTTTTCGTTCTTAACATTTTGTATTTCAAGCCATTCTTCTTCATTTAAGCTCCTGTTGTTGATTTTTTTTATCAAATCCTCAACAGCACCGGACAGCTTTGTAATTTCAGCTTTGTATTCTTCTGTTTGAAGAAGCATTATATCAATTTCTTGCTTTGATATAAAATTATCCTTTGCATCCCTGATATCCTTTATCCCTTCTTCTCTTAAAGCAGAATCCAAGTCTTCTTTATCCTTTATTAATCTTTGATTTAAGCTGTTTAAATTGCCTTGGAAAGATATTATTTTTTCATTGCATTCATTATACTGCTTTTCTGTTTCCTTGTTTCGTATAACTGATGCATCATATTCATCCTCTATTTTCCTTATTTCATTTACAATGCTGTTTTTTAGATTATCCAAATTTTCTTCATTGCCGATCTTATTCTTGATAGAGTTTTTCTTATCCTCAATAGTTATGCTTTTTTCGTTCAGAGTGGCATTTTTTTCTTTTAGCTCTTCATTTATAGAGATTATTGCTTTTTTTAACTTATCATTTAATGCTTGCTCTTCAAACAAGCTTTCTCTTTTCTTTTTTATATCCTTTTCCAGTGCGGCTTTTTCTTTTTCCTTTTTAAAGATTTCATCACTTTTCTCTTTAAAATCCTCAATCGACAATTCATCCTTTAATGCTGATAATTCTATATTAATTTTTCTTGCTTCCTCATCCTTTGCATTAAAATCATTCTTAAGCTTTGTCAAATATTCATTATTATGGTTTAGCTTTGCATTTGATTTATTATAATCTATATTGATATTATTCATTTTTTCATTTATAGCTTTAACATCTTTTTCTGATTTGACCTTAACATCATTATAATTATTAATATCATTTTTAAGCTTTTCAAACTTGTTTTCCAGCTCCTGCACCGAACAGGATTTAAATTCATCTCCAAGCTGTTGCAGCTTTTCTTCTATACTTATAATATTAGCAATTACAGCTTCTATGTTAGCCTGCAATTTGCCGATAACAGTATTTAAATTTTTGATTTTTTCTTCTTTTAAATCATAATCTGTTTTTAAGTTGTCTAATTTGCTCGTGTCAATTGCTTCAAGCTTTTCACCGTGATGAACGCTTGAACCGCAAACAGGGCATGCTTCTCCCTCTGACAATGTGCTTCTTAAGGTTATGGCAAGATTTTCTTTTTCTATCTTTTTTATTTCTGCATTTACATGCTTAAGGCTTTCATCTGTTATTAATTTTTCATTTTCATGTGCTGTCATCTCTTTTTTTAATTCTATAAGCTTGTCATTGCTGATATTTACAGAGGATGTATATTCATTGTATTTGTCCCACTTTTCTTTTGCAGAAATTAATTTTTGCTGCAAGGCTAAAAGTGTGTTTTGATCTCCTGGACAATTTTCATTCAAATTGTTAATATACTCTTCCATTTTTTTCAGCAATATTTCTTCGGTCTTTAGCTCCTTAGATAAATGCTCATTATTTTTTCGAGCTTCTGATATGTTTGACACAGCAATGACTGTTTCTTTATTCAGGACTCGCTTTTGCTCCTCAATATTGTCATATTTATTCAGCAAAATAATTCCTTCATTTATTTTTCTTTTATATTCCTCATCAAATTTTAGCATATCAATTTGGTTTTCTGATTCTGAAACTGCCTTATTCAATGAATTGATATTATTGTTGTTTTTATTTAGGTCGTTGTTTGCATAGCCTAGCTTCTCGGTTAATTTATCGATGTCAAATTTTAATTCGGAGGCTTCATTTAATAATTTACCGAGTGACAATTTTTCTTCAATTGCATCATTGACTCTCTGATCCTTGACCTTCAAAATCGGAAGCTCATTATCTTTTTTATTTTGATAGATTTCCAGTTGCTTATAGTTTTTTTCTTTTTCTGTTTTGATAGTTTCTGCATCATTCTTCAAAATTGAAAGCTCAGTATTGACTTTGTCTATTTGCTTTATTGTATTTTCATAGCTGTCGATATATGGCTTTACCTTTAACACACTTATACCTAATGCAGCTCTTTTCTTTTTTTCAATTATATCATCTTCATTTTTTTCCAGCTCATTTTTTTCTTCTGTTTTTTCTTTTAACTCAATTTGAAGATTCCATAATTCCTTTGCTTCATTGAAGCTTTTTTCTGCATTATTCAGATCACTGCGGCATTTTTTACATTGCTCTTTTATTTCTGCTAAATCAGATGTTTTATTTTTTAATATTTCATCATTGATATCTTCATAATTTTTTAATTGTCCATCTAATAAATCGGATTTTTGTTTTTCTCCCTTAATTTTACTTCCCAGCTTAACCGATAATTCATCTCCATATTTTTGCAGATTAAATATTCTCTCAAGCATATTTCTTCTTTCTTTACCTTCAAGCTTTAAAAATTCGCTGAATTTTCCTTGAGGCAAAACAACGGTTCTTGTAAAATCTTCAAGCTTTAATCCTATTATTTCTTCACATTTTTGTGTTACCTGCTTGATTCCTTCTTCTAAAATCTGCTCTTTTCCGCATGTAATTTCT
>DAIUCB010000063.1:0-11783 GCA_036846385.1 Bacillota bacterium
TGCAGTAAGCATTATTACAGGCATAACATATTCCATTCTTATTTCCTTCAATACATCTAAGCCGTTTTTTTTCGGAAGCATAATATCAAGTATTACCAGTTCGGGTTTCATTTTATGAACCATTTTAATGGCATCCTCTCCGTCATATACGGTTTGAACCTCATATCCTTCTTTTTGTAAATTATATTTTATTATCTCTGCAATTGGTCTTTCATCATCAACTACTAATATTTTATGGCACAAAAATATCACCTCAATTATTTATTTATCATTTATTATACCATGTTTTGCAAAAATGAACACCATCTTTATCTAAAAGCATAAATTAATTTAGGAAGGTGATTATAAATGAAAAAAAATATAAATACCCAAAATCTGTGTCCTATAATTCAATCAAAATTAAATAGTACCAATACAGATATTATACCAATAATTATAAGCTATAAAAACACCAAAAATATGGCAGAGGGCAGAGTTTCAACCTTATCGCAAAAATTAAATTATGAGCTTCCTATTGTAAATGGTTATGCCTGTGATATGAGTACTGATGCTATTCTCGAAATCATAAAGGATCCGAATATTGAATATATCAGCTATGATACAAGGGTATTTGCAGTAATGGATGTTGCCAGAAAAACTGTAGGTGCAGATAAAATACCCAAGACAGGGTATACCGGCAAGGGTGTTACGGTTGCTATAATTGATACCGGAGTTTCACCTCATTTAGATTTAATTTATCCGACTAACAGAATCGTCGGATTTAAGGATTTTATAAATAATGAAGCTGTAGCATATGATGATAACGGGCATGGAACTCATTGTGCGGGAATACTGGGTGGCAGCGGTTATTCTTCAAAGGGAAAATACAAAGGAATAGCTCCTGAAGCAAATATACTGTCGATTAAGGTTCTGGATGAAAAAGGAAACGGTAAAACATCTGACATATTGTCGGCAGTTCAATGGATTATCGATACAAAGGAGGTTTATAAAACTAAAATCATTAATTTTTCATTGGGAGCAATTGCTCAATACAGGGAAAGAAAGGACCCTTTAGTAAAGGCTGCAAACAGAGCTATAGATAATAATATGATAGTTATTGCTGCCGTAGGAAACAGCGGTCCCATGAGGCAGACTATTTTATCACCGGCAACCAGCAGATATGTTATATCCGTCGGAGCCTTAAATGCAAGCAAGGCTCATCAAACAGATGAAAAAAACATAGCCAGTTTTTCAAGCAGAGGACCGACTATAGACAGAATTAAAAAGCCTGATTTGATTGCACCCGGCGTTAATATAACGTCTTTGTCTCAAAAAAATTTAAACGGATATACTGCTCTGAGCGGTACCTCTATGGCTGCTCCGATGGTCTCCGGAGCTGCTGCTCTATTGCTTAATGAAAATCCTAACTATACTCATTTTGACATCAAAAGAATATTGATGAACACTTGTACAAAAATTAATGCACCTGCTTATGATCAGGGCGCCGGCATCCTTGATATAAGCAGGATATTCCAAGAATAAAAATTAACAATATTCAAACATCAGAATAAATATTGAGGAACGATTAATAATGAAATAACCTTAAAAAATTCAGAAAAAGACAATTAAATTCATTCCTGAAAATTAACTATAATTGAGCAGCTGGGAAATAGGATAATTAGTCCTATTTTCTTTGCTCTATTTTCAGTGCATGCTAGGCAAATAATCGCAAATTGTAAAAGCACTCAATATTTGAGTGCTGATCATATTTTTTGATTAAAATATTCTTTTGTAATCTGCAATTGTTTTTTTAATATTTCCTGCCATAAACCTGGCTTTATTTCTTCGCTTCCTTTAGATACTTTGGTTTTTCTAATTGTTCCATTTTCATCTTTTTTTCTGAAATAATAGTGATCTGTATTTTTGTAAAGCTCCCATCCGTCATTTTCACAAAATCTTTTCAATTCCTTCCATTTTGGCATTCTATAAGGTCTCCTATTTTATTTATATCATCCAAAACAAGAGCCTTGAATACATATGGAATATGTATTCTTCTGTTCAAAGAAGAATTCCAGTAACTAAATTCCTTATAGTAGTCTTCAGCATATTCAAGAATCGATCCTGCCAGTTTAAGCTTTGCTGCTTCTTCTGTTTCAGCATTTTCTGCCAAATCAATTTCATTAAGAGATAAAGTAACAGACCCATCTTCTTCAATGATTTTTTCAGCAGTAAACTTATAGGCTGCAAGTAATTCTTCCAAAAAATTAACATCCGAAAGCATCATGTAATCTCTTGTTCTCTTAAAAAATTGTGGTTTTTCGCGTATTGCATTATCTATAACAAGACTCCAATCTCTTCTCACATCAGTAGCATTCATTTTTATCATTTTTCTCATCTCCCTGCTCTCCATTCTAACATATTATGTACATTATGTCAATTATGTACATAATATATTGTATGGAATTTAAGATCTTTTATTCATTCCTTGAGGAAAATGTATTGGATTTTTATTATAAAATTTAATTACAGGTAAACATAATAAAGTAGCTAAGCTTAAATCTAAAATTTTATTAAGCTTTTTTCATAATCCTTTACAAAATATCTCTTTCCTCTTTGTATGATACTATGTCCCTCAGTTTCCAGAAGCATTCTTTGATTTTCAATCCCCTCAGGATATTTTTCATTTAACTCTCCGTCCTTCTTAAGAATCCTCCAGTAAGGAGTTTCATCTGTCTTCCTTTCAACTGATGCATGAGCTGCAATGTTCATAAATATTCCTGCTGTCAGCGGACATGTAAAATCAGCACCATGCTTTTCGGCAAGATAATTTCTTACATAATCTGCAGTAACAAGTTTTCCGCAGGGAACCATCCTCATGATTTCATCATACTCAATAGGAGGTGCAATCAGCATCCTTGTTCCACCATACCTCGCTACAGATTTTTCATCGGTAATTTCTATTATTTTAGGCATATCCTTGCTGTCATTAAGCTTTTCATTAAAAGATTTCTTTGCCATGGTACCCTCCGAATTTTATAATTAGTTTATCTACATATAAAATAGCGTAATTCAACTAATTTTTTTTAACCTTGCACCCAATTAATCTATCTGAATAATCTCATATATCTCCCATTACCTTCGAATTTAATTAATCCTAAGTCTCTTAACTGTTGAAGTATTTGTCTTATCTTTGCCTCAACATGTTTATTATTGGGATACTTTAAATTAAGCAATGGAACGTAATCAACAAAACTCTTTAATTCAAAATGATCTTTCGGAAATCTAACTATAATATCATAAACATCTCTTTTCCAGCCATCAAAATTTAATGCTTCTTGAATAATTTTATAAGAATTAATTTCATCATTATCAATTTCGTATTTAGGCAATTCGACTTTAATTTCTTTAGGAATTGAATCAAGTATATACTTAATATCAGTCAAGTGTTCATTTTTAATTTCTCTTGCAGTTTCATCATTACGCATGTTATTAAAATCATTATTTGCTGTTCGAACTAAATCAATTTCATCGGTAAAAATTCCATATTCCTTATTTCTTTTTAACCCCGATTCTGTCAAATTAGCTGATGTTATTATTAATTTTTCATTATCAAAAATATATATTTTTGCGTGAAGCAAAGGGTAATTGAATGCTATACCATTTGAAACAATGATTTTAGATAAAGCATCTATATCCAAAACTTTTCTATAAAAACTCATTAATCGGATATTTGTAATAGCTGTAATATTTACATTTTTTCTTTTATAAGAGAAAATATCATCTATAATGTTAGTTTTAATAAATGGTGCGCATAATTTAATTTCTTTTTCACTATTTTCCACCAACTGCATGAATTCATTATATATTGCTCCGTTAAGTACCTTAACCATATATTTACCTCTACTTCATCTCTTTAAGTCAATTAAACAGATTTCATACTTAGATTATCCTTGATGATTGGAATATAATAGTGTCCGTTTCCTTTAGAGAGAAGCTTGCATTCGTATGTGTATTCATTGATTATTACTTTAGCAGACAGACCTCCACGCTTAATGCAAACATCCCTAACATTGAATGGAATTTTAATGAATTTTCTTGTACTTTCTTTAAATATCTCACCGCTAAATTTATAGTACATAATATCCCCCAAAAATTATTCTCCCTTTTGCTCAACTTAGTTTAATTTGAGGGCGTGAATCACGCCCTTATCATGATATTATCGTTCCTCTTCCCAAAGTTTTTGCTTTTTCCATCTTCGTTTCGATTTCAGTTAATAAGGTTTCAACTGATTCGCCGTTATATTCAACGAGAGCTCCGCTGACACTTATTTCAAAATCGTGGAATTTAACAGAATGCTTTCTTATTTCCTCTTTTATCTTTTCTGCGATTATTTTTGCAATATCCAACTGCAAATTATTCAGTAATATTATAAATTTATCGTTTCCGTATCTTCCGGCGATATCTATTTTTCTAGCAACAGTACCTAATATTTGTCCTATATTTTGCAGCACCTTATCTCCTGCTTTTAGTCCATAGGCTTGATTTATATATTTAAAATTATCTACATCCACCAATAGGATACAGAAACTTGTTCCTTCCTCTTTATAGCCCTGTATACTGTCAATGACAGAATCTGTTATGAACTGAAAGCTATATAATTTAGTAAGCATATCAACATTGGCTGTAGCTTTAAGCTCAGTTCCGAGATGTTCAATTTGCCTGTCCTTTTCTAATATTCGTCTTCTGAATTCCTTTTTCTCTGTTATATCGGTTACAATTACATTAAAGATACCATCATTGTATCCGAAAATATTCAACCGCAAATACTTTTCAAAAGCTACAAAGTATTGCTCAATAATTTTACTTTCATTTGTCATTGCTGCTTCAGTTAAAATCTTTGTCCAGTCAAATATCGAATCATTCAATTTCGGTATGACATCAGTTATGTAGTTGTTAATTAACAACTCGTTTGATATGTCTGTGATTAATTCTGTCTGCTTATTTGCATATACTGCCTGCAAGTCAATCTTTCCCGTATCTTCTCTTGTTACAATCCTAAACTTAATTGCTGCATCTGATATAAAATCGAAGAATCTTTGCATAAAATCACCTGCCCATATAATTTTGCTTTTTTGTTGTAACTTTAATCCTCAAAACCTTCATTTTCAACCTTTAGCAGCTTTGATGATATCTTGTTAACTATTTCATAATCAAAGCCTTTATTTAAAAGAAAAGAACTAATTTTCATTTTCTTTTTAATAGGTTCTGCATCAGTTAAGCTTTTTAGCTTTTTTTCTGCCAAAGCATATGCTATTTTAATTTCATCATCCTGTGAAACGTAGCTGATATTTTTCTCAATCAGCTCCATGTCTATACCTTTGTTGATAAGTGCTTCTTTTATCCTCCTCTTACCGTATTTTGAAATATTTATTTTATCATTAATGAATTTTTTACAGTAATCATCATCATTTATATACTTATTTGCTTTAAGCTTTTCAATTGCAGTATTTATTGATTCATCATCATAGCCCTTATCCGACAGCTTAAGCTTCAATTCCTTTTCGCTTTTTGAGCCTCTAGATAAAACAGAAATTGCATAATTGTACAGTTTAGCTTTATCCTCTGAAATTAAAATCTGAGATATAAATTCATCATCCAATTCCAGATTTTTCGCAAGTCCATATTTTATCATTATATTTAAATCTACGCCAAATCCAAAATTATCATCTAAATATATGTTAACTCTATCTTTATTGTTTTTTTGATATTCAATCCTTGTTATTTTTTTCATCTAACACACATTCTTTCTCTTTTTTACATAATATCATAATTTTCCAATTTTATCAACAAAAAAAGCACTCTATGCAGCTATTTTAGAAAAATTTCGCTGCATAGAGTGCTCAATAATCTTTTATGCCATTTGATTTTCTTTTTTCTTATGCCACATAACCATCATAGGTCCTGCCAGGCAAACTGTTGAATAACAACCGCTTATTAAGCCTATTAGCATTGGTAATGCGAAGGTTTTGATAGATTCTATATTGAACAGAAACGCGAAAATATAAATAATCAGAACACATATAACAGTTGTAATTGTGGTATTGATTGAACGTGACAGTGTTTGATTTATGCTGTCATTCACTAACTGTTCATATGGCTTCTTTGAATATGAAGTTTTATTTTCTCTGATTCTGTCATATATTACTATCGTATCATTGATTGAGTATCCTATAATAGTCAAAGTAACAGCTATAAACGAATCATTTATTGGAATTTTAAAAAATGTAAAGGTAAAGAACACTACCAGACAATCGTGGAGTAAAGCAATCAGACCGATTACACCTGCTGACAGACCTGATATTTTTTTAAATCTTATCCATACATATAATATTATGAAAGCTGATGAAATTGCTATTGCAATCATACCATTTATTAAAAATCTTTTACCTATGAAGGGTTGAACTATATTTGATTCTGACAACTGCAAATTAGCATTGGGAAACTTTTCTTTCAATGCACTGTCCAGTTCCTCCTGTTCATTTGCATCTAATCCGCTGTTTCCGGATAAATTCAATACAACCTTTTTACTTTTTGTTGCCAAATCTTCAGTTACCTGGACCTCTGTATTTCTGTTTAATACCTTTGAGGATAAGCTCTCTACCTCTTTTATATCTAAATCCCCTGTAAATGAATATTTTATAATTGCCCCGCCTTTAAATTGAATGGACAAATTTATGCCATTTATAAATATTGATGCTATTCCCAACAACATTATCACTATTGAAACAGTAAAAAATATTTTTCTGTTTTCATAAAATTTAATCATTACATTACCTCCTTAAGCTTTCTACAATATAGAGATTTATTTCTAAACTGATCATTTTTACCTAACGACTTTGTCATTATTTTTGAAATTCCCACTCCTGACACGAAGTTAAGTATACAACCTACCATAAGTGTATATGCAAAGGAAAGCATAGTTCCTGTTCCGAATATCATCAATATTACAGCAACAATAATAGTTGTCAGATTTCCGTCAAATACAGCAGAAAATGCTTTTTCATACCCTGAATCAATAGCGCTTCCGACAGATTTACCATCCTTAATTTCATCTCTGATTCTTTCTGAAATTATTACATTAGCATCTACTCCCATTCCGAGTGATAAAATAATTCCTGCTATACCAGGTAAGGTTAAGGTAATTTGAGGTACTGAGAGAAACAAAAGCTGCAATGAAGTTTGCAGAATTAATGCAAAGCATGCTGTAACACCGGGAATTCTGTATAGGTATATAATGAAAACGCAAATGAATAAAAAAGCAAGTAATCCTGCCTTAATCATTACGTCTAAAGCACCGCTGCCCAAGGTTGGAGTAATGGTGCTGTGATTTTTTGTAACAAGTGAAAACGGAAGAGCTCCTGAATTAATTTTTTCCGATAAATTCTTAGCCTCTTCAATACTTATAATATTTGTAATTACCGCTTCTCCTCCTGTTATTTTCTCTTGAACGGTCGGAGATGATATCATTGTTTCATCCATATAGATAGAAATCGGCTGCCCTGTTAATTTTTCTGTTGCATCAGCAAACAGCTTTGAGCCTTCATTGTCAAAAACCAGGGTTACGACAGGCTTATTTGTTTTTGAATCAATTTTAACGATACTTTCTTTAACATTTTTACCCTCTACCAAAACTTTTCCTTCAGGATCTCTGAATGTTAGTCTTGCAGTCTCTCCCAGCTCAGATATAGCTGCCTGTGGGTTAAAGTCCTTTTCTCCTGATTTCCAAGGAAATCTGATTAGAATTTGTCCGTTGTTTTTATCTATAGTTATTTCTCTGTCTAATATATTTTGGGAATCCAGCCTTGTTTCCATTATTATTCTTGCAGATTCAAGCTCTGTTTCAGTCGGCATCCTATTGAGATCCTTTGGTTCATAAACCGCTTCAACACCGCCTCTGATATCTATTCCAAATCTTATGTCTTTCATACCCTTTATCTGAATAGGACCGGCATTTATACCGTAAAATGCAGTTAATGCTACTCCTATTATCAGAAAAATAACAATTATATACATATATTTATTAATTTTCAAAGTAATATCCTCCGTATTTTTATATAATTCTTACTTAGATTATAATCTCTTAATCAATTCAATTTTTCCCTCTAAATAACCGAAGGTACGTTTTTTACCGTCCTTTTTGTGAATATATGAAACGACAAATACACTGTCGCAATAAATATCATATAAATCATCAATAGCAGCAGTGTATTTTAACTTATATAAATTGGTAACTGAATTTATACAACCAATAATATGCTTATTAAAGTAATTATAAACAAATTTATTTGATGATCTTATTAATAGTAAATTATTAAGATCATTCTTCGTTTTTTCTTCTGAAATATTAATAGCATCCCGGATAAAATAGCATTCATTGTAATTATTCACACCTCGATTGCTTATATTATCAGAATTAAACCTTATATTTTCTAAATTAAAAATTGAAGCTAAAATGACTATAGTCAATACTAAAGCTATAATCCTCTTATTATTCAAATTCATGATTACAGCCACCTTCCGACAAACTATAATACATTATTATTGTTTTTCCTTTGTCGATTTTAACAATAAATTTACAACCAAATAAATTACTATTATTACTAAGAATATTGCAGCCATGCCCATACCCATCAGTTTTAAGGAATTGATTATTGTTTCGCTTTTCATGATTTCCTCCTACAAAAGCAATCTCGGTACCAGACCGATTATAATTCCGCCTGCTATAACCGACGCAATTTGTCCAGATACATTTGCTCCTACCGCATGCATCAGCAGATGGTTTTGGGAGTCGGCTTCAAGTCCCAGTTTTTGTATTACTCTTGACGACATAGGAAATGCTGAAATACCTGCAGCTCCTATCATAGGATTGATTTTTTCCTTGAGGAATAAATTCAAAAATTTCGCAAATAAAACGCCTGCAATTGTATCAAATATAAATGCTAAAAGACCAAGACCCATAATTAAAAAGGTATTAAAGGTTATAAAGGTTTCAGCCTTCATACTGGCTGATATAGTAATACCCAAAAGCAGTGTTATCAGGTTTACAAGATCATTTTGTGCAGTTTCTGACAAAGATCTTAATACACCGCATTCTCTGATCAAATTTCCAAACATCAAAAATCCAACCAATGCTATTGATGCAGGTGCAACAAGACCGGCTATTAAGGTTACGGCAACAGGAAACATCAATCTAGTCAACTTTGATACACTTTTAGGATTATATTTCATCCTTATCCTGCGATCCTTTTCGGATGTACATAATTTAATGGCAAAGGGCTGAATAATTGGAACAAGTGCCATATATGAATAAGCTGCTACAGCAATCGGTCCTATATAATTACTTTTTAATATTTGTGAAACCAATATTGATGTAGGACCATCCGCCGCACCTATTATACCAATTGAAGCAGCATCCTGTAAAGAAAAATTTAATAATGCTGCAACAGATATTGTTGCAAATATACCGAATTGTGCTGCTGCGCCAAACAATAAAAGCCTTGGATTAGAAAGCAAAGGACCGAAATCTATCATTGCTCCGATACCTATGAAAAGCAGAAGTGGCATCATTTCTGATTCTTTTATTCCAACATTGAATAACCAGTCTATAATACCGGTTACCTGTCCTATACCCGGCAATGATTGATTTAATACTCCGGTCATAAGTATATTTACAAGTATTGCACCAAATCCCATCGGCAGCAATAAAGCCGGCTCAAGATTTTTTGCAATAGCTAAGTAAATTAGCGCACCACCTATAATCCACATCAAAATTTGCTGCCATGTAATTTGTATAATCCCTTCAATTAAAAATTCCATCATTTTTCTCCCATTTGTTTTATAGTCATGAGAGTATTCTAATATATAAGTTACTTTTAATCAATCATTTTGAATTATTATATATTACAAAACTCATTCGTTATATTGTTGTTTTATTTAATTATCTTGTCTATGCTCTGTTATACCTATGTATTCTTCATTTTTCTTCAATTTTTATTTTCAATAAAATATAACCGTTTTATTTATTTATGCAAAAATGCAATTTAAAAAATGCATCTTGCAAATCGATTGTCTTGCATTTTTGTATTTTCATTGAGAACAGTTTATACAATATTTATTTTTTCTCTATTTTAAAATTTACACGTACGCCGTTATCTTGCAAAAACAATTCAAAATTCAAGTCCTTTATAGTAATATGCATATCTTTTAAAAGCTGTTTTACATTTTCCCCTGATAAAGTAATGCCATTTTCTTTTAGAGCTTTATCTTCTTTCCATATGGTGAATTTGCAAGAAGGAGCTTGTTTATAACCGGAACAATAAAAGCCTTTATTGTTTTCATATATTTCTCTGCCGCATCTGGGACATATTCCAAAAACCTCTTTTTTTATCTTTTTATTTGTATTGACAAAATTGACCTCTTTAATTTTACCTGTTTTTCCTTCGTTTATTATTTCAGAAACATATTTTTTTATATTATAAATAAAATCCTTTGAGGATGCTTCATTTTTGGCAATCTTCGAAAGCTCACTTTCCCATTCTCCTGTTAAGTCGGGCTTCTTGAGCTTATCATGTACAATTTCTATTAATTTTATGCCATTTTCCGTGGGAATCAGATTTTTTTTGTTTCTCCTTACATATCCTACCGCAATAAGCTTTTCGATTATTCCCGCTCGAGTTGCAGGAGTTCCAAGACCGATTGATTTCATTTCTTCCTTCAGCTTTTCATCCTCAATCTGCTTGCCTGCTGTTTCCATTGCCGTAAGCAGAGTCGCCTCTGTATATGGCTTTGGCGGCGATGTCTTTTTAGTCAACACCTTAATTCCCTTAGGAGTTATTTTATCATCGATTTTTAAATTAATTGTTATTTCCTTATCCTCAGTATCTTCCTTCACCTTGCCCAGAATAATATCCTCTATCTCTTTCCATCCCGGAATAATAACCTTTTTGCCTCTTGTTTTGAACTTTTCATTTTCAATTTTTAGCTCGATATCTGTTTGATCATATTCTTGCTTTTTGTCTAAAATAGATATAAATCTTGCTACTATCAGCCTCAGAATATTTTTTTCTCTTTCAGGTAAATTAATTTTACCTGCATTTCTTATATTTGGTGTTACGATAATTGCATGGTGATCAGTAACCTTTTTATCGTCTATTACTCTTTTGTCTGCATTTATTTTTTGACTTATTACCTTGTCTACGCAGTATTCAGAGCCCTCCCAGCCCAGCTTGATGTTTTGAAGCAAATCCGGCAGCTTTGGCTTCATATCCTTTGTTAAATATCTTGAATCCGTTCTGGGGTAGGTTGTGAGCTTATATTTTTCGTATAAATTTTGTGCTGCTTCCAAGGTTTGTTCGGCAGTATACCCATATCTTTTATTTCCGTCTCTTTGAAGCTCAGTCAAATCGTATAAAAGTGGTCTGTCAACTGTAGCTCTTTTTGTTTGGAGCTTGGTTATTATTCCTTCCTTATTCTCACATTTTTTCTTAATTTCCTCTGCTTGTTCTAAATTGTCAAGCCGTGTACCTTTTTTATTGAACCATATTGCCGAAAAAAAATCACAATCAGCCTCCACCTCATAAAATGGTTCTGAAATAAAATTATCTATTTCTTTTTGTCTTGATACAATCAATGATAGGGTGGGAGTCTGAACTCTGCCAATCGTAAGCATCTGATTGTATTTTACGGTAAACAGTCTTGTTGCATTCAGCCCTACCAGCCAATCAGCCTCTGAACGCGCTTTTGCC
>DAIUCB010000064.1:0-11678 GCA_036846385.1 Bacillota bacterium
GTCATTTGAAACTGATAGCTTACATTCAGGCTGTCGCAGTTTGTATTCATAAAGTTTGAGCTTTTTCTGGCTACCTCACCGTACAGTGCTAAGGTGATTCCGTCTAATATGGTGGATTTTCCGCTTCCTGTCGGTCCAAATATCCCAAACAATCCTTTTTCGGTCAATTTTTCAAAATTAATTTCCTGTGCTTCAATAAAGCTGTTCAGCCCCTTGATTTTAAGATTAATCGGCTTCATTATCTTCCTCCTGTAAAACAGATAACAGCATTTCAACAACCTCCGGCTGAGGCTTTACATTTCTCTCTTTCATATAAAAATCTTCAAATATTTCTTTAAAGGATTTATCTGAAAGACTGCCGATATCTAAAGCTTCGTCATCAACTCCATCAATTATCGGAGTAATTTCAAGAATATCCTTTTTTGCGCTTTTCATAAGCTTTATCTCATCTTCTCTGATATATCTGTCGGTTTTTATTTCTAAATATACCCAACAGTCATTATCTCTGTTTGCTTCGCATTTTTTTATTGCATCATCTATACTTTCGCATTTCCAAACCTCAATCGGCTTGTACACCTTCAGCTCAACCTCTTCAACACTGCATTCCTCATTTGCTTTTACATCTGCGATATAGCATTTTTTCTTAAAGCTGATTTCCTTTTTATTATAATGTATCGGTGATCCTGCATATCTTGCTCTTTTGTTTGTGCCGGGAACTATCTGGGGCTTGTGTATATGTCCAAGGGCAACATATTGTGCAGCTCCGGGAAAACAGCAACCGTCTACTATTAAGCTTCCGCCGAGCTGCACACTCCTTTCAGAGCCTGCCTCCTCGCTTCCCATTGCAAATAAATGAGAAACTGCTATATTTATCGTATCGTTTCTGTATTTTCTGCTCAAATTATCAAACAACATTTTAATTCTGTCACTATAGGTTTTTAATCTCTCCTCTTCATTTTCCATAGAATCATATAAAACCTCGTTAAGTCTTTTTTCGCTTGGATAAGGTACCGTAAGTATTACTGCTCTTTCACCGTTTATTTCAATTTCAATAAATCCTTCACCTGAATCGACAACCCTGTTTCTGCCGTATTCACCGATTTCGACTGTTGATTTCGGAGTTCCAATCATAATAATACCATGATCCCTCGCTAATGGACCTGCCGCTGCCAATCTGTCCGGGTTATCATGATTGCCTGCAATTACAAGTGTTATCCTTTCACCATCAGCAGATAATTTTTTTAAGGTGTCATAAAACATTTTCTCCGCTCTGGCAGGCGGATTCGGACTGTCATATATATCTCCCGCTATAATTACCATGTCAATATTTTTATTTTTTACCGTTTCTATAAAATCCTCAAGAAAGCTTTCCTGCTCTTCCATACGGCTGAAGCCCTCTAAATTTTTGCCTAAATGCCAGTCTGAAGTATGTAATATTCTCATTTAAATCCTCCGAAAATACTTGTATTATATACAATTATATGCTTCAAATCGTTTTATTGCAATCAGTTTATTGCTTGATTCATACAATAAGAGCATAACAAATAAGCTATAAAAGAGAGCTTGTGGTCTCGTTATTCTTTCTTAATTCATAAATTAAGAAAGGATAAATCTTATAGTAAAAGATTTATCCTAAATAATTTATATTATAAAACTTTCCCCCGGATTAAGTATTTTCACTGCACATATACCCTTATCCTCAACTGCCTTTTTAAATTCTGCCGGATTTTGCTTTATTGCCGGGAATGTGTTATAATGCATTGGTATAACATATTTTGGAGAAATAAGTTTTGCAGCTTTTACAGCATCCTCCGGACCCATAGTATAAAAATCACCGATTGGTAGCAAAGCTACATCTATTTTTTCATCTTCGAGAAAATGCATTTCAGCAATTAATCCTGTATCACCTGCATGATATATTTTTTTACCTTCAATTTCAAAAATATAACCGCAAGCCAATGCACCGTTTACACCGCTTCCATGAGATGCCGGAAAAAACTTGACACTTCCAAAAATAGTTTTTTGTTTTCCTCCTATATTGCCTCTTCCTACTTTAATACCCTCAGGCGCAAGTAATGAATCTGCAATTTCTACAACAGCATATACTTTTGCATAAGTTCTTTTAGCTATTGAAACAGCATCCCCTATATGATCACCGTGACCGTGGGTAACAAAAATACAATCTGCTGCCACCTTATCCGAAACAGCTGCAGCAAGCGGATTTCCGCTTAAAAACGGATCAATCAAAATAGTTGTATTAGAATCCTCTAAACTAAAACATGAATGACCTAAAAATTTGATTTTCATTTTACACCTCCACAAATATAAATTATAACTTATAACTTAAAGCATTTAATTGCCTACAATAAATCATAATCCCAATTTTTTAAATGCATCAGGCAAATATTTTACAATATCACCGGCTGTAAGTGAATATTCTCCCAGCATATCTGCTCCGATATCACCTGATAATCCATGTATAAATACACCTGCTCTTAATGCATCTGCCATATCAAGCTTCTGCCCTATCAATGATGATATTATTCCGGTTAAAACATCACCGCTGCCAGCTGTAGCCATGCCGGGATTACCGGTAGTGTTAATATATATATTTCCGTTTGGACATGATATAACAGTCCTAGCTCCCTTTAATACTAAGTAGACATTATGATTACAAGAAAATTCATAAACCTTTTCAATTATATTTTCTCTTAAATAACTGACGTCTTTTTTCAGCAATCTTGCCATTTCACCTCGGTGAGGCGTTAAAACAATATCTTGGTTATGTACCTTTATTTCATTTAAATCCAATAAATTTATTCCTTCCGCGTCTATAACCAGCGGTTTATCGAAATTTTTCAGCAGGTAGCACAGCATATCCTTGTAATGCTTTAAATTGGCACAGCCTGAGCCGGTTCCGATTAAATCAGAATAATCAATCAGCTCTTTTTGAATATCATCATAATTTATATTATTCTCATCAAATGTATGAGTTATTGCTTCAATTGACATCGCTTCAACAACATAATATATTGAATCGGTTATATAGGCTTTAACGAGACCGGCTCCGCTTCTCAAGGCTGCATTTAAATTTAAAACGGCTGCTCCGGCCATTCCTTTCGAACCGGAAAGAAAACCAACTCTGCCATATGTACCCTTATGGGAATCTCTGTTCCTTTTTTTAATTATACTTTTTACATTATCAATATCGATAACATTAATATTAATGTTTTTATATTTCTTATATTCACTTGCATTAACCTCATCGCTGATTCCGAGTATATATTTATCAATATCATTCATAATATCCGCACCTATTTTTAATATTTTATTTATTATAATTCATTATTATTTTTCTTACAACAATAGTTTGAAATAATATAATAAAATTGTAATGCGGAATAAAATATGACTCTCGCTGATTTTTAATCGATTGGAGTCATATTAATCTTTTTATGAATTTAATAGTTATTTTAATTTATACTTTAAGCCCCATGTTCTTTCTTTTCTTTATAATATGGGATTCTATATCCTTAGCAGCCTGAACAGGATCGTCTCCGAGGGCAACCTTGCCTCCTGTAAGCTTCTCAATATCCTCAGTAAGGAGCTTAACCAGCTTAGGAGCACCTGTTATGAACGGAGTAGGTGACAGATGTGTATAGGCTCCGTAGGCAATTGCAAATAAGCCGTCTATTGTGGCTTTTTGCTCCATCCATTCAGGTGCGGTAACTGCAATCGGCAAATCAGAAATATCTGCATTTAAGTGATCTGCCAGAGCTGTTACAAGCATTGACATTCTTCCTGTATCTGTACAGGTTCCAAAGCTCAGAACAGGCGGTATTCCAAGAGCCTTGCATACGCCTTTGAGCTCGCTTCCTGCCATTTCAACCGCATCGAGATTGCACATTCCCGCAACCTCAAGCCCATGGTTTCCGCAGCCTCCGGCAACTACCAAAATATCTCTCTTTATCAATTCCTTTGTGATATTTACCGTATTCCAGTCATGGGGTCCGTTTCTCAGTGTTGCGCAATTTGCCAGTGCAACAACTCCTTTTATTTGACCCTTTACTATAACATCTACTAATACATCAAGATCATTTCCGATTGCTTTCAATACTGCCTCTGTTGAAAAGCCTGCTATTGCTTTTTTCTTATGATTCGGTACCATCGGTTTTATTTTACCGTGTCTTTTCTTAAAGTTTTCGATTGCAATATTTATGCAGTTTTCTGCCATTTCATCTGCCTTTGCAGGATAATAAGGCATTTCATGCTCTGTGCCCGGCACACCTATTATTGTGCTGACACTTATTAAAGCTACCTGATATTTTTCAGCATATTGGTCAATTGCAGGAGGTGAACAATTTTCCTCCATAACCAGTGCGTCGACTGTCCCAGTAGCAAGAAAAGGCTCGATTGCCAGCCAATTTCCCATAAGCCCGACAAAGACATCATCTGTCTCGAATCTTTGCAGCATCTCCTGACCGGTTTCTATGGAGCCGACTATATGTATACCCTTTGCTCCGGCTTTTCTTGCCATTTCCTGATATTCCGGCTTTTTGGCTTTTTGTAAAGCTGCAACTCCAATCCAAGGCTGATGACCGTTAAATGCAATGTTTACATAATCAGGATCCATTATTCCCATATCCACATCGACCTCATGAGGCATCGGTGTGCCGAATAAAATATCCTGAGTCATTTCAAGCCCGATTTGTGCTGTGTAAATAGTTGAAAGGCCCAACCTAAGTGCTTTTTTAGCCAAGGACACATAATCTCCGTCAACATTTGTAAGACAGCTTGCTATACTGTTCTCAACCTCATGCTGGACGCCGGATGGATATATATTTAAATCCTTCCAAAGCTTTTTTCTTTTTCGTGGTGCAAAAACCTCGGTCATCAGACTTTCTTCATCAGGGTTAACCTTCATTTCCCTGTCAAGAAGCTCAGCTAATTGAATTGCCATTTGACTGTTGCTTTGATTTGTATTTATTCCTGTTTTTTCACACATCCACTTTAACTTATCTGTATCGGTTATTTTAAAAGGTGTTTTTCCTTCACCTGTTGCTTTTAAGGTTCTGAAGGCTTCATAGGCATGATGAGCATAGGTTGCGGCACCCATAATGTTTCTCATCAGCAGATTTCTCATCGCCATTGCATCAGGTCCTATGCCGCAAACTCCTTTATCTGCTCCTGATTTTTCATTCAGTCTGCAAGGTCCCATGGTACACAGCTGACAGCTTATTCCCTGCAGACAGAAGTTACAGCGCATTTTTTCCTGTACCTCCCATCTGGAAAATACACTGGAAAGCCCGTCGTCTCTTATTCTTTTCAGCATTTCCTCCACAGAGTCATGATAGCTGACACGACCCTCTGTTCTTTCTAAAATAGTTTCTGACATTTTATTCCTCCATCAAATATTAATACTGTTGTATTTTTAATTATTATCTCTGTTTTTAGCTATTAAATACGGTAAAATAAAATAGTTTTAAAAAAGCTATCAGAAATATATATAATATAAACCTGATAGCTTTTTTTAAATTCAGAAAAATTTTGCTGCTTTGATTTTTAGTTTTCTTTAGCTCCTAAGCTTATATTACTTAAAGCTATTGCCTGCCGGTCTAAAGGTTGCACAATCTGTTTCCTCGGAATTTTGTGCATTACGGTGCTGCACTTCTATTTTCTGTGCATTGCAATGATCTCCCTGTGAATAATAATAACATGTGTTTACAACACACTTGATGCCCGGGTTATGAGAATTCATTTTTTCTGCTTTTCCTTCCATATATATACCTCCTGTGATTTTAATGAAAGTACTAAAACTTTCTAAATTATTATACCCTTATTTATTTTTTCTATAATTGATTTTGAATTGATATAATATAATTTATTTTTCTTTTACATAAATAATTAAAGCTCCGCCTTATCGGCAGAGCAATTATTATTAGTTATAATGCTTTTTCAAAATCCTTGATATTTGTAATAGGAAGTGAGCATTCTCTGTTTTCACAAACATAATAGGCAGTTTTATTATCTTTTAAATCATAGTTTTTTATGAAGGATATTATTTCCGAAGCCTCATCTATACCACTTTTATTTACTGCTATGACAGAGGTATTGGACAGAAATTTACTTCCTATTATATTATGAAATTCCTTTATATCGTTTTTATCCTTCGCGATACAGATAATATCCTTAGTTGAATAAAGTTCATATAGCATTGAAATTAATGAGAAGGAATACCCTGCCGGATAATCAGCTATATACCCGGTTAAAAATTCAACTTGTTTTTGAGATATTTCAGTAAGCTCTATATTTCCGGTCATTCTTGAAAGTCTGATGAGATTAAGCGAAGCAACTGAATTCCCGGAGGGTATTGCTCCGTCATATACCTCCTTAGGTCTGTAAATCAAGCCCTCATTATCCTTGCTTGTCATGAAAAAGCCGCCCTGCTTATCATCCCAGAATAGCTTAATCATTTTTTCATTAAATTTCAACGCTCTCTTTAGGTAATGCATTTCATAGGTTGCTTCATACATTTCAATCAAAGCCCACACATAAAATGCATAATCATCTAACGTAAAAGTTTTTAATGCTTCTCCTTCTCTGTATCTTGCATATATTTTATTATTATCGTCAATCAGATTTTTTTTAATAAATTTTAAAGCTGCTTCTGCGGCATTCAGATATTTTTCATCTTCGAAGGCTTTATACGCTTTTGCCAACGCAGCTATCATTATACCATTCCATGAGGTAAGAATTTTATCATCCTTATGCAGCTTCATCCTTGACAGTCTATAGCTGTATACCTTGGGAACTGCTTTTTCTATAATCACATCGGTTCTTTCATAATCATTATTATTAATCAGATTCGGTATGCTTTTTCCTTCAAAATTGCCTTGATTCGTTATATCAAAATAATTATTGAAGTATTCTCCTTCTTCTTTTCCTAAAAGCTGTATTATCTCATCCGGAGAAAATACATAATATTTTCCTTCAACACCTTCACTGTCAGCATCCTGAGCCGAATAAAAACCTCCGTTTTCATCTGTCATTTCTCTTAATACATATTCTATAATTTTTTCTGTTATCTTTTTATACAGCTTATTTTTAGTAATTAAATAGGCCTCCGTATATGCAATGATTAACTGTGCATTGTCATAAAGCATTTTTTCAAAATGAGGAACAAGCCATTTCTCATCTGTTGAATACCTTGAAAATCCAAAGCCGATATGATCAAATATTCCTCCCCTATACATGCTGTCAAGAGTTTTGTTTATAATTCCTAAGGATTTTATATCCTTTTCAAGATCATAATATCTCATTAAAAACAATAAATTACTTTGAGTTGGAAACTTCGGACTGTCTCCGAACCCTCCGTATTTTGAATCAAAGCTTTTTTCAAACAAATCTCTTGCAGAATATATTATATCGAATGACAGTTTGGTTTTTTTAAGTTCTGCAGCTTCCTGTTTTTTAATTATATTTGTTATGGTATTGCTTGATTTTATGATATCCTCTTTATTTCTTTCCCATTGTTTCCATACTATGTCCAGTATTTCAAGCAAGCCCTTTGTAAATCTTGATTTTTTTGGAAAATAAGTACCTGCAAAGAAGGGTTTTTTATCATAGGTCATTATTATTGTCAAGGGCCAACCTCCATGTCCGTTGATTCTTTGTGTTACATTCATATACACAGAATCAATGTCAGGACGTTCCTCCCTGTCAACCTTTACCGATACGAAATATTTGTTCAGCACCTGTGCAACCTCTTCATCCTCAAAGGATTCATGTGCCATTACATGGCACCAGTGACAGGTTGAATAGCCTATTGATAAAAATATTAGCTTATTTTCTGTTTTTGCCTTGTTAAAGGCTTCCTCTCCCCATGGATACCAATACACCGGGTTATATGCATGCTGCAAAAGATATGGACTCTTTTCAGTCACTAAGCGATTGGGGACTCTGTTTGAGTTTGTCATTTTATCACCTTTCTCCATATAATTATTTCATATTAGTATACCCAATAAAATAAAGGATACTACTTTCTTTTTGCAGTATCCATTCATACCATTTAAAATCTTATATTCACATTTCTATTAATAACCGCTGTTATTTTATTAAAAATGAAGTATACATGCTCTTAATTTATATCTTGGTATATAATAATATCAAATTATTTTAATGGGAGTGATATAATGTATTATAACAATAACATACCTTATATGAATTGTTCCGGTTATGGTATGGATTTTACTCAGGAAGCATTTGATAAAGCCCTTGAGTTAATTAGAGAAGCAGTACAGGATGAGAGAAATGATGAATTAAAATACGAGTACTTGATTTCTGTTGCTCCTACTCAAGATGAAAGAAGCATAATAACATCAATCAGAGATGATGAACGTAATCACCGCAGATTATTTAAGGATATTTACAGATTTTATACAGGCAGAGAAATCTCTAGCAGAGATGTCGAAAACTATGCTCCTCCTTCATCCTTTATAGATGGGGTAAATAAAGCTATTATGGGTGAATTAAATGCAATGGAAAAATATCGATTAATTAGAGAAGGCTTACCAAGCAGGTTAAACCGTGATACTGTTTTTATGATATTGACCGATGAAATTAAGCATGCAATAAAGTATAACTATATTCTTAATAAATACTCATTAAAATCATAGTCTTATTTATGACAATTTATGTAATTTTTTCAAACAGTAAGTCTATAGTTAAGTAATATTTTAAACAGTATCTGTACAATAAATATATTTTTTGGTATAATAAGCATAATTTAGATATTGATCATGAAGCTTTAAAAAATATATTTATAAGGAGAAGTTTATGGAAAAAGCCCACGAAGTAGATTACAAGATATTTGGAGATGATATCCAGTTTGTAGAAATCGGACTAGACTATGGTGAAACTATAGTTGCAGAACCCAGTGCAATGATGTACATGGATTCAAATATCGAAATGGATACTGTTTTTGGAGACGGAAGCGGCAGTGAAAAAAACAAAGGATTAAAAGGTATACTAGCTACTGCCGGAAAAAGAGTATTAACAGGTGAAAATTTATTTTCATCTACCTTTACAAACAGAGGTGTCGGTAAAAATGTAATTTCATTTGCAGCGCCGTACCCGGGAAAAATTATTCCTGTAAACCTTATGGATTATGGCGGACAGATTACATGTCAAAGGGATTCCTATTTATGCTCGGCTATGGGGATTTCTATTAATATCGCATTTCAGAAAAAAATAGGTGTTGGATTTTTTGGCGGTGAAGGCTTTATTATGCAAAAGCTTACCGGAGACGGACTTGTTTTCCTGCATGCAGGGGGAACAATTATTAAAAAAGAGCTTAACACAGGGGAAATGCTCAAGCTGGATACAGGCTGCCTAGTTGCCATATCAAGCGGGATTGATTATGATGTGCAATTTACAGGTAATGTCAAGAGTGCTATATTCGGCGGCGAAGGCTTATTCCTTGCCACATTAAAGGGTCCCGGCACAGTATGGCTGCAATCACTGCCCTTCAGCAGAATGGCAGACAGAATTTTTGCGGCAAGCAGAAAAGGCGGCGGTGAATCTAAGGGCGAAGGGAGCCTTTTAGGCAATATAGGCTTGGGAAACATTTTCGGAAACGATTAAGATTAAATATTTTTATAACTTTATTTACTTAAATAATAAGAAGTCTCAATTTATGCAGTCAAAGATTGCATATTGTCCGGAGACCTGTTGTACATCAATAAGAAAAATGGATTTCATACTTTAAGAATTCATTTTTCTTTTTGTATTTCAAAATGTTACATAATTATAAAATTCTTGCAGTAAATAAATATATAATGTATAATTCATGAGTGAACCTATTCGGCTAAAGTCGAAATAAATCAGAAAAAGGACATTATATGGAACGTAAAAATGAATTAAAGTATATCATGCTTATTTTTCTCGCTATATGTTTTTTAGCTACCGGAGGAATTTTTGTCAGATTAAGTCTTTTGCCTCCAATGCACACTGCTTTTTACAGGGTGCTTTTGTCAATACCCTTACTTTATCCATTTGCCAGAAATGATTTAAAAACAATCAGTAAAAAGGATGTTCTGAATATTTTATTGGCTGGAGTTTTTTTTGGAATTGACTTGGCTGTATGGAATGTTTCTTTTGGTTATACAAGTGTTGCCAATGCAACATTGCTGGCTAATCTTGTAAGCTTTACCGTTGTACCTGTTTCATATTTTTTGTTTAAGGAGAAAATTCCAAGTAAATTTTTATTAAGCATAGGGATTACCGTTGCAGGAGTTGCTATACTTTTAAAGGGCAAAATGGTACCCAGTCAAAGTAGCTTATTCGGAGATTTTCTGGCATTTTTCGCATCATTTTTTTATGCCTCTTTTTTATTGATGGTATATAGAGCCAGAGACAGAGTTAATGCAATGACAATAATATTCATTTGCTCCTTTAGTACGGCGGTTACAATTTTTTCAATTATGTGCTTCAGAGAAGGCTTTATTATTCCAAAAACCTTTAATGAGCTATATCCGTTGTTAGGTACGGCATTATGCTCTCAAATAATAGGACAAGGGCTTATGAGCTTTTGCTTAGGTAAGGTTAAGGCATCTCTGTCCTCGGTGTTAGTGCTGACACAGCCGGTTATTGCTGCATTATACTCGTTTATATTGTTTAGAGAGAGCTTGACTGCAATTGAATTATTAGGCATATTTATCACCTCAATCGGTGTGTATTATGCTAAAAAGACTACTTAAAAAACTTTACATAATAAAAAAACAGCATTTTACAAATTTGATAAAAATGCTGTTTTTTTATTTAATTTATATTTCCTCTGTCAATTCATCATCAGTATAATTATTTTTTTAGGCCGGTATTACTATTCAATATTTATTTTAAATGAATTATTAGGCTTAGCTTCCTTAGGAATATCAATGTTCAGTACTCCATTTTCCAATTTTGCTTTTATCCCCTCAGATTTAGCATCAGCTAAATATATGCTGCGGCTCATCGAACTGTATCGTCTTTCTCTGTGTATATAATTTTTCTTGTCATTGTTAATATTTTCTTCTCTTTGAACAGATATTGTCAGTCTGCCGTCATTTAACTCAATATTTAATTCATCCTTGCTTACGCCGGGAAGCTCTGCCTCAATTAAGTATTGCTTATCTGTTTCTTGAACATCAACCTTAAATGTATCCCTTGAAAGACTTCTCGAAGATGGCCAATTATCGCTGAAAAAGTCATCAAGCATATTGTAGAAGCTTCCGAAATCACCGCTTACCAGACCTCTGTTTTTTTTGTTAAAAGGTACTAATCCAGACATATTAACATCTCCTTTTTCATATATATAGTTATTTTGTTAGCACTCTCTTTTGGTGAGTGCTAACTTATAATTATCATATAGCACATTTTTTTATTTTTGTCAATACTTTTTTTGGATTTTTTTTATTTTTTATCATCAAATTATATATGTTGATTTTTATAAAATTTCTGCCATAATAAAATTGAGGTGAAAATAATGTGCGGCAGATATTACTTTGATATTGACGATATAGAGCTAAGAAAAATATGCGAGGAAGCTGAACGAAATTTATATGGGGATTTCAAAGCAGGCGATATTCCCGTCTTTAGAAGTTAACACCATAAATCTTTAGGAACAAAATTAATATATATCC
>DAIUCB010000065.1:0-11666 GCA_036846385.1 Bacillota bacterium
TATTTAATCAATATTAAGCTTGAAACTGCAGCTATAGTATTATTTACCTATAGCTGCAGTATTTTTGTCCTAAATTTAAATTAAATTTAATTTTTCAGATAATTTATTTTACGCTTTCCATTGCTTTTTTTGCAAATTCAGTATTTACAATTTTTTCATAAGGAGCGCCCTCATCCAGTTCTCCTGCTGCTTTTATTATATCTATCAATCTGTTATAGCCGTCTTCTCCCAAAACGAGGTCAGGTTTCCATGTATCTTGATCCTTATATCTCTGTACCACACCTGTCAAAAATTCCACATTTGAATCTGGGAATTGAGGCAATATAGCTTCAGCAACTTCTTTCGCCGTATGGTTTTGCACCCATACCATTCCTTCATATATTGCATTTGTAAAGCTTTGTATTAATTTAGGATTTTTTTCAATATTGCTTTTCGTTGTTGAATAGCAAGTATACGGAATATATCCTGCCTCCGCACCGACTGAACCGACTACAAAGCCTTTGCCCTCTAATTCAAATGTTGAGGCAACAGGCTCGAATAATGTAGTGAAATCTGCCTGCCCCGATGCAAATGCACCTGCCATCATATCAAACTGTACATCTGTTCTTACATCGACATCTACCCCCGGTGTTAAACCATGCTGTTTTAAAACATATTCTAAAGTCATGAGAGGCATTCCGCCCTTTCTTCCTCCGAGAATAGTTTTTCCCTTCATTTTTTCCACAGAAAAGCTGTCATCATCTACTCTGCCTACTATAAATGAACCGTCCCTTTGAGTAAGCTGTGCAAAATTAATCGCATAATCCTCCTTTCCCTGCTTATAAACGTAAACACTGGCTTCAGGTCCCATAAAAGCTATGTCAGCCTGCCCGCTGACCAAGGCGGCCATACATTTATCCGCGCCGCCGCCGTTTGTAAGCTCTATACTGATATTATTTTTGTCGAAAAACCCCTTCTCAATTGCTACATACTGAGGTGAATAAAATACAGAATGTGTTACCTCGACAAGACGGACATTTTGCTTTTTAACATCTTTTTTGCAGCCTGAAAGCAACATAGTTCCAATAAGAATAACAACTAAAAATAAAGAAATAAATTTTTTCATCAACAAACCTCCTGCACGATATATTAAGTATTATATTCATAACGACAGAAATAAGTTACTTATTACTTTTTAAAATAAATTATAGTTTGGATAATTAATAGCTATGGACAGTCAGTTGAGTTTGTGCTATATTTAGAGTGTTTGATTTATGTGAATTCAGTGGAATTTTATATTGTTAATAAACGGTACAAGGCTGAAAATCAGCAACAATATTTAATTTTATTTAGTAAAGGATAGGAGATTTTCATGACAATAACATTTTCTGATTTTTTACAGCAATTAACTGTAAATCCCATGTTATTTATTACAACCGTATTAACATTGGGAGTAATTTTAGTAAATGGATGGACAGATGCTCCTAACGCTATTGCAACTTGTGTTTCTACCCGTTCAATCAGCGCTAGGTCAGCAATTTTGATGGCAGCGGTATTTAATTTTTTAGGCGTTTTCATTATGACAATTATTAATGCCAATGTTGCAATGACAATCTATAATATGGTTGATTTTGGCGGTAATCCTCAGGAGGCATTAATTGCATTATGTGCGGCATTATTTGCAATAGTTTTTTGGGCTACTGCTGCCTGGTGGTTTGGTATACCGACCAGCGAGAGTCATGCGTTGATAGCAGGAATATCAGGAGCTGCTATTGCAATGCACAACGGTTTGTCCGGGATAAACGGAAGTGAATGGATAAAAGTGATTTACGGACTGGTTTTATCTACATTTTTAGGCTTTGCATTAGGATGGATAACAGTAAGGCTAACAGAAGCTATATGCAGGGGATTTAACAGAAGAAAAACAAATCAATTTTTTCAAACAGGGCAAATCGGCAGCGGTGCGGCAATGGCCTTTATGCATGGCGCACAGGATGGACAGAAATTTATGGGCGTTTTTATGCTTGGAATTTTCCTTGCCAATGGACAGGCAAATGTAACAAGCTTTCATATTCCTTTATGGATGATGGTATTATGCTCTGCAGTTATGGCATTGGGAACATCTATCGGCGGTTACAGGATAATTAAATCAGTAGGTATGGATATGTGCAAGCTTCAAAAATATCAGGGTTTTTCTGCTGATATGGCGGCAGCTACCTGCTTGTTGATTTCTTCTGTTACAGGTATTCCTGTGAGCACAACACATACTAAAACTACTGCAATTATGGGTGTTGGCGCTGCTAAAAGATTATCCTCGGTAAATTGGGGCTTTGTAAAGGAAATGGTGTTTACCTGGGTTTTGACTTTTCCCGGCTGCGGATTAATAGGTTATTTAATGGTTAAATTATTTATATTAATTTTTTAATCGTTTGACGATTTTATTTTATATCAGTATAAGATTGAGAGAGGTATGATTATGGCACGTAAAAAAGATTATAATTATTTTGATAAATTTGTAAAGCTTTCAGAATATTGCTGTGCAGCGGCAAATATGCTGGATGAAACATTAGAAAACTTTAATGTAGAAGAGCTGCAGAAAAAAATGAAGCTGATGCACGAAATAGAGCATGCGGCAGACCTGGAGGGGCATGAAATTATGCGAAAGCTGTCGCAGGAATTCATAACTCCGATAGAGCGTGAGGATATAGTATCCTTGGTGCATGAAATTGACGATATTACAGATTGCATCGAGGACGTATTGCTCCAGATATATATGTATAATATCAAGAGTCTCAGAAGCGAAGCATTGGAATTTTCGAAGATTATTGTAAAAAGCTGTGATGCATTGAAAAAAACCTTTGAAGAATTCCATAACTTCCATAAATCAAAGGATATTCATAAAGGAATTGTATTGATTAATAAGCTTGAGGAAGAAGGAGACAATCTCTACACAGAAGCAGTGAGACGCCTCCATATGATGTCAAAGGATCCGATTGAAATTATGAGCTGGACTGAAGGGTTCAATTGCCTGGAAAGATGTTGTGATGCATGTGAACAGGCGGTAAATGTTGTAGAGAGTATAATAATGAAAAACTCCTAAGATTACGGTATTGCTTATTTTATGTATAATGAATAGATATAAAGTTAATATAATGTAACAATTCCCTGTAAAATCAATATAAAAAGAAAAAAATGAAAAACTTATTGCATAGTTTCAAAAAGATTGTTAAAATAAGTGCAGGAGGGTTGTTATGGATAAGAATGGGAGAATATCATCTGCGGTAATAAGAAGATTACCTAAGTACTATAGGTATCTTGGAGAGCTTAAAAAGGCGGGCATTAATAAAACTTCTTCAAAAGAGTTAAGTCAAATGACAGGCTTTTCTGCATCTCAAATTCGCCAGGACTTAAATAACTTTGGGGGATTCGGTCAGCAAGGCTTTGGTTATGATGTTGAAAATTTGCGTTTGGAAATATCAAAAATTTTAGCACTTGATAAAAAATACAAGGTAATAATAATAGGTGCAGGAAATATTGGGCAAGCTATAGCTAACTACACCGGATTTTATGAAGCAGACTACGAGGTAGTGGCATTATTTGACAAAAATCCAAAGCTTATCGGTTTATCTATAAGGAATGCGGTAATACGAGATATTGATGAAATAGAGAACTTTTTAGCTAAAGAAAAGATCGACATTGCCGTAATATGTACACCTCAAAGTGTATGTCAGCAAATTGCGGAAAAAGTTGCTTCCTGCGGCATAAAGGCTATATGGAATTTTGCGCCGAAGGATTTAAAAATGCCTAAGGGCGTGTATGTAGAAAATGTTCATTTAAATGAAAGCTTGTTTTCACTCACATACTATTATAATAAAATAATTAATGAGCAGTAGCAGAGTAAAAAATCTCTGCTTTTTTTTGAATTTTTATATCAATAACAAGATTCGACAAAAACAGGTGAATAACGGAGAGGACTAAATGTTAACATATATTAATATAAAATTAATTTAAAATTATAAAAATTAATAATGAATTAAATAGTTATGTTTTTAACTTTGAAATATACATTAAAATATTTATAATAACAAATAGTTAATATAAAATCATAAATAAGAAGTTGTAAAGTATTTATATTTTGTTATAATTAGATTGAAATTGATATTTTATTAATACTTTGGAGGTATTATTAATGAATGCTTATATTGAAAGAGTAATTGATCAAGTAAAAAAAAGAAATGCCGGAGAAACAGAGTTCTTACAGACAATTGAAGAAGTTTTAACTTCATTAGAACCGATTATAGTTAAACATCCGGAATATGAAGCTGTCGGGCTGCTGGAAAGATTGGTTGAGCCTGAAAGACAAATATCCTTTAGAATATCTTGGGTAGACGATCAAGGCAAGACACAGGTCAACAGAGGCTTCAGGGTACAATTCAACAGCGCAATAGGACCTTATAAAGGCGGTATTAGATTCCATCCGTCAGTATATCAGGGAATAATGAAATTTTTGGCCTTTGAACAGATATTTAAAAACTCTCTGACAGGACTTCCTATAGGCGGAGGTAAGGGTGGTTCTGATTTTGACCCAAGAGGCAAATCAGACGGAGAAATCATGAGATTCTGCCAAGCTTTTATGACTGAATTATACAGACATATCGGACCTGATGTAGACGTACCTGCCGGTGACATGGGTGTCGGAGCAAGAGAAATAGGCTACATGTACGGACAATATAAGAGAATCAGAGGTGCATTTGAAAACGGAGTATTTACAGGCAAAGGCTTGTCATATGGCGGAAGCTTAACAAGAACAGAAGCTACCGGATATGGTGCGGTATATTTTGCACATGAAGTATTCAAACATTTCGGAGAGGATGTAAAAGGAAAAACCTTCGCGTTATCAGGCTTCGGCAACGTTACATGGGGAACTGCAGAAAAATTGAATGAGCTTGGCGGAAAGGTACTTACAATTTCAGGACCTGACGGATATATATATGATCCTGACGGAGTATCAGGTGAAAAAGTTAAATATATGCTGGAAATGAGAGCGTCAGGCAGAGACAGAGTACAGGATTATGCAGATAAATTCGGAGTAGAATTCTTCCCTAAACAAAAACCTTGGAACGTAAAGGTTGATGTTTGTATGCCATGTGCTACTCAAAATGAAGTAGGAATGGAAGAAGCAAAACAAATGATAGCAAACGGCGTTAAATACTATATAGAGGTATCAAATATGCCTACAACCAATGAAGCTTTAACCTTTATCCAGAAAAGCGGTATAGTTGTTGCTCCTTCAAAGGCTGTTAATGCCGGAGGAGTATCGGTATCAGCATTGGAAATGAGCCAAAACTCAATGAGATATTCTTGGACAAGGGAAGAAGTTGATGAGAAGCTTAAAAATATTATGATAAATATTCATAATAACTCCAGAGATGCAGCAGCAGAAGCAGGCTTAGGCTACAATTTAGTAGCAGGAGCAAACCTTGCAGGCTTTAAAAAGGTTGCAGAAGCTATGATGGCACAAGGCATTGTGTAATAGCTGTATATTAAAATAATTTGCTAAAATCTTAAATCATATAATATATAAAAGCAAGGCATGTATTTTAAAGCCTTGCTTTTTAAAATTATTATTATTGAGATTCATATAACAGCTCATAGCTATTTTTGGACAGCTCTCTGTATAAACAGTGAACCTCTTCCTCCAATAAATTCTCAATTTCCCCCTCATAGTGTATTTTAGCACAAATTCCGCAGCTTGAGCTTATCTTTCTTGGAACCGGCTGCAATGAACAAGGTACATTTAGCTTATTCATTTTTTTATCAAATTTTATGGCTCCGGAATGTGTGAAAAAAACTATCGTATAATTCATATTATTTATCTGCCCTTAAAGTAAAAATATCATCATTTTCCTTTACAGTTACGGAATACCCCTTACTAGAAAGAAATTTCATAACATTATTTTTTGACGTATTGTTGTCTACCAATATCTCTATCTCACTCGGATTGTTTTCCAAAGCCTTTTTAGTCATCAACACAGGTTGAGGACAAGAAGTTCCGCATGTATCTATTCTGTTCATAACATCACCCCTTAGTTATTATTTTTGACAAGCCCTGAATTAACTATGGACAGAGCAAGTAAAAATATAAAGCATATTATAACAGCGATGTGACCGTTTGGAGTTGTACCCTTTCCGCTTGAAGCCAATGAGAAATTATGGCATACTGCGGCACCTACAATCATACCTACTACAGTTACGGCTGAATCTGAATTCCCCTCACCTGCAAGTATCAGTTGTCTGAGCGGGCAGCCTCCTAACAGTACAGAGCCCCAACCAACCAGAGTCATTCCTAAAAAATTCCACAGACCGTCGGTATGGGCTATCGGCTGACCTGCAAAGCCTAACTTAAATGCACCTGTAAATATATTTCCTACAGCAGCGAAAACAATTACCGATATAAAGCCAAGCAACAAATAATTTTGTCCGAACAATATTCTGTCACGCATTCCGCCAACCATGCAAAGTCTTGTTTTTTGAGCTAATGCACCTACTATTAATCCTGCTGCAAGTGCGGCAAATATCGGAGCATGCTGGCTTCCGGGACCTTCCTTGCTGAAAAATATAAAGGCAGGAGCCGCTATTAAAAGTGCCAATAAGCCGATTGAAAAAACAGGCATTATGTATCCGTCAGATTGTGTGGTCTTATAGTTTCTTTTTAAACTGAAGCCTTTATTCAAGAAGAATATTCCGATTCCTATACCAAACGCAAAACCTACCAGCCCTACTATTGCATTTAAATCTCCGCCTGCTATTCTCAGCACCATTCTCAAAGGGCATCCAAGAAACATTAATGCACCTATCATTACTGCAATACCAAGGAAAAATCTTGTTATCGGAGAAGAGCCTCCTCTTGACTGAAATTCCTTACCGGCTAAAGAGCAAATAAATGCACCTATTATTAAACCGATTATTTCAGGTCTGATATATTGTACTATTTCAGCCCTATGTAAACCGATTGCACCGGCTATATCTCTTTCAAAACAAGCTATGCAAAAACCCATGTTTTTAGGATTACCGAGGGCAACTAATACAACTGCTATTATTCCAATAATTCCTCCGCTTACGATAATTCCTGTTTTACTTTCAAAAAAAGAAGTCTTTTCTTTTTCTTGAATGATTCCGGAACCTTCACCTTTCATTTAAAATACCTCCAAAAATTAATTAATACCTACATCCATATGGGTATCAATTAATTATATTTCACATATTTTGTAAAGTAAAATAGAAAAAAGTTAATTATTTCCCGGTACTATTACTAAATTTTATAATAAGATAATTAAATATAAAAAAGACGACCTGATAATATAGTCATCTTTTTTATATAAATAGCTTTATTTATTTGGAAGGAGGTTTTCAGAGTTATAATGTAGCAGCTTTTCAATTATTGTTTTATATGTATTTGCCCGGGAGGATAATAATAATATCAAAAGAAACAGTATTTCATTATTATCTAATTCCTTACAGGATTCGTTGGAATATAAGCTTGATGCTAAAGCTCGAACTTCATCCTCCAGCTTCTCTGACTCGGATTTTTCAATACTGAGAAAAATATTGTAAAGCATGGACATATCCTCGTAATTAAAATGCTTATCCGTGTACTTTTGGCATATTAATTTCACATCATCTAATGATAAGGATTGCTTCATATAAAATATATAAATTAGGGTAATAATATGTTCGGGAAAATATTTTTTATTTTCAGGCTTAGGCATTAGGTTATTTTTTACATAATTGTTAATCATAGATTTAGTAAGAGCCTTATCATGAGTATTGTTACTGTATAGGTTCTCATTCATAAAGGTCAAAGCTTGATCCATATATAGATTTATATTCGGTATCTTAGATAATTCTATCTGATTTAAAAATGATGAAGAATTTATAAAGTTTAAAAAATCTTGAAGCTCCATGGCAATTTACCTCTTAATAGCATTTAATAATATTATATACTATATTATATAGTATTAAAAACTATATATCAAGAAAAATATATTGACAAATTTAAAAAAAAGACATATCATAACTATATGATGTAGTTTTAAAAACTATATAAGGGAAGGTGTTAAAATGAATAAAGACAAAAAAGAAATAACAAGTGCGGTAACGCATTTGGGAGGAGCAATATTTGCTGTAATCGGAATGATTATGCTTTTGCAGAATGCAATACAGTCAAATAATATTATTAGTATATTAGCTTTTATCATATTCGGTGTAAGCATGATTTTATTGTATTCGACCAGCACAGCGTACCATTTTATAGATGCATCCAAGGAAAGGGCAAAGCTGGTTATGCGTAAGCTGGATCATATTATGATTTTCGTTCTGATTTCCGGAACATATACCCCAATTTGCCTGCTGGCATTGAAAAATACTATAGGCTATACATTATTAGGTGTAGTTTGGTCGATTACACTTCTGGGAGTATTTATTAAAATATTTTGGATAAATGCACCGAGATGGGTGAGTGCAGGGTTGTACATAGGTATGGGATGGTTGTCAGTGTTTGTTTTGGCTCCTTTGGTTAAAAGCATGCCTCTCGGAGGAATCATCTGGCTTTTTATGGGCGGATTGATGTATACAATCGGCGGAGTAATATACGGACTGAAAAAACCAAATATAGATAAGCCTTGGTTTGGTTTTCATGAGCTATTCCATTTGTTTGTTTTGGCAGGTACGTTTTGTCATTTTATGATGATGTACTTTTATGTAGCGTAGCAGAAAACGGAGCATTTTGTTTATTAAACGCTCCGTTTTTTTAGTTGTAAAAAATGATGTTAATCACAGCTATTTGATTAACTTTATTTTTCCTGTATCATTCAAGTATTTTATTAATATAGCAATGATTGGAGCACTTATAAAGCCTATAAAGCCAAATAATCTCAGACCTGCATACATTGCGGTTATCGTAATAATCGGGTGCAGTCCAATTTGATGACCTACAATTCTTGGCTCAACGGTATTTCTGATAACCGTTATCGCTACATATAAAACCAATAAGCCCAATCCCAAGCCATAGTTTTTTAATATTATCTCTATAATCGCCCAGGGAATCAGTATACCTCCTGTACCGATCAGCGGCAATATATCCAATATAGCAACTATAGCTGCAATTGCCAATGCATATTTGACTTTAAGTATCGATAATCCTATCAACATTTCAATAAAAGTTATTGATAGTATTATAGCGTATGCTTTAATCATTTTTAGCAGTGTACCAAACAGGAATTTTCTTGCCTCTGCAAAGTTTGCGTTAAAATCATCGGGCAGCTGTCTTTTAATAAAGGCGGATATATTTTTATAGTCTACACTTATAAATACAGATAACACTATGGTAAAAATAACTGAAATCAAATACAGTGGGAAGTTTGATATAATGTTAGTTACAACAGTTACGAGAAAAATAGACAGATTTCTTACTACTGTTGCCAAATATTGAAGTCCGCTGATTATAATACTTGAAAGAGTATCTGCGATATCCGGCGAAATCAACTTTGTATTTTCAACAACCCAATTGTTTATTTCAAATAACAGGGGCTCGATTCTGTTAAAATATAAGCTTGGCATAATTTTAACCAGCTCTGCAGTTTGGTTCCACAGAAATGATGTTAAAAACTAAATAATCACAACGATAATAAAATAGAACATACTGACAACAATTATTGAAACGCCTTTTCGTTTAATGCCGGTAAATTTGGTTATGGACTCGGTAATAGGCTTTAGGCCAAAGGCGATTAAAAAACCTATTACAAAAGGCATCACCCAATTCAAAACATATTTTAAAATGAAATATACAACAGCAAAAACGGTTATTATAAAAACTATATTAATTATAAATTTCTTTTTATCTTCATAGTTCATTAGACTTTTCCTCTATTTGTAAAATATGTACTCAAATTTTTATTTATATTGAGCAAAATAATTGCTCAGTTGATAATACGGTTTTAGGTATAGCTCCTCTAACGGTTTTTTTAGGATCTACAACCTGACTGATTTTAATATCCAGAATCAGACTGGCAAGAATATATGCTTCCTCCCATGAAATATTTAATCCCTTCATCAGGTGATTTACAGATTGTTCAGTAGCAGCTTCAATAGCATCATCAATCGTCTCACCGGAAGCAATAACTGCTGTATAATCCTTTGTTTCAATCAATGGCCATGTAATATTTTTGTTTTTAATAACCTCGACTTGGAGTATAACCTCTGCTGCGATTTCACAGCCTGTAAAGCAAATTTCTCCGTCACCCATTAAAGCATGACAATCACCCAGAGCTAATTGAGCACCATGTTGATTAACAGGAAGATAAAGTGTGGAGCCCTCGCATATATCTGTAGTATCCATATTGCCTCCATGCTTCCATGGAGTTGCGGTATCATATTCTCCGTCCTGCTTGTTAGTAGCAACCCCTATTACTCCTATCATAGGCTTTATCGGGATTTTTATACCTTTAAAATTACAATTTCCATTTTCTATATTTAATATCATAGTTAAGGACTTGGTAGCCTTATGTCCCAATACACCCTCCTTAGGCAGTGTAATTGTTACTCCTGTAGCAGCAGGCAAAATACTTAAAATTTTAACCTTAAGAATATCTCCGACCTCAGCTCCTTCAATACCGATAGGTCCTGTAGCAGGATTAAGTCTTGAGTAATCAATTTCATCCATTAGCTGACTTTCACTATATATCTGACCGTGAAAGCAATCATGCGTTATTACCTTAAAAATTTCTCCCGGTTTTACCCATTCAACTGAATTCATTTCAGGCTTAAAGCTATATATTACATTTGAACCGTCAATTATTTTCAAATTAATCACCTCACAATTAAATTAACAGTATTATACCATATCGATATAATCGTCACAAGAAATATATAATTTATTCTCGATAAAATGCACTTATATACCGATTGACAAGGTGACGGGGTTGCTGACATCAATGTAATAATAACTCCGTCTCTATGGTACAGATGGATTACAGACTTTAATTGTAATATTAAATATTAAAAAAAATCGTATAAGATAAAAAAAGAGATAAATTGTAATCTTTATCTCTTTTTTATCTTATGTAACCGTTGCAATTGGTGAACCATGAGGGATTCGAACCCCCGACCAACAGATTCGAAGTCTGCGACTCTATCCACTGAGCTAATGGTCCGTAATTCGTTACTTTGAAATTATAGTACATTTAAGGAAATTATTCAACATATTTATACCGGATAAAGAAAAAAATTTTATTTTTGAATTTACTGTTGATTATTCCATAAATATGCTATAATAGCATAGTAATTTTATGCTTAAGGTTTAATTTATAATATTAGGATAAAATTATACATTAGCGCATATAAATAAGTATAAGCGTTTGGATTATGGCTTAAGATTAATCAGCGGGAGTGAGTATATGATATCAAAAAAGAAATATATTTTAACAATCATAATAGTAATATTTGTTACTGCTTTTTTAACTATGACATTAGGAAATGTTATTTTAGTTGAAGTAGGACAAAAGGTAGTTGTAACTGAACAAAGCTTTAATGCACTCAAAAATACTGCTAAAAAATATGAAAAGCTTGAAAGTGTTATGGAATATGCAAAGGAAAACTTTTTATATGAAGCGGATGAAGGTGTAATGCTT
>DAIUCB010000066.1:0-11512 GCA_036846385.1 Bacillota bacterium
AACTGCTATTAATGTAGTGTCGTTTCTTTTCGCAGCTGCAGACAAGCAATATTTCGCTTCGGTGGTATAGCCCGTTTTGCCGCCGATTAAGCCTTCGTAATTATTTATAAGTCTGTTTGTATTTACTAAAACCTGTTCAATGTCTTTATTTTTGCCTACATAAACACTGTCCATCCAAGTAACCAAATATTTGTTTACATAATCATATTTCAGTAACTCACTGGTCATTAATGCTATGTCATAGGCAGTTGTATAATGATTCGGGTCCGGTAAACCTGTTACATTGACAAAGTTTGTATTTGTCATACCCAATTCTTTAGCTTTGTCATTCATAACCTTGACACAGCCTTCCTCAGAGCCGTACATAAATTCAGCCATTGCTACCGAAGCATCGTTGGCGGAACGCATACAAATTGCCTTAAGCATATTTTCAACAGTTTGTACTTCGTATTCTTCTATAAAAATTTGACTGCCTCCCATACCGGCAGCATTTTTGGAAATTGTCAGCTCCTGGTTTAAAGCTATTTCATTTTTGTCCATTTTCTCTGATATCAGCACTAAAAGCATAATTTTAGTTATACTTGCAGGTGCCATTTTATCATTTGTGTTTTTCTCGAAAAGCACCTGCTTGTTATCCGCATTAATCAATATTGCAGATTTTGATTTTAAGCTTGATGCTTCAATGCCAAATACATTTACATGTACAGAGCTGAAGATTAACAGCATTACAAAAAATATGGCTATTTTTCTTTTCATAAAAGTTACCTCCTTTTATAAATTATAATAACCATATTCAATTATAGCATACGAGATTTATTTGTCGAATTTATTGGAAATAGGTCTATTTCCCGGAAAATCACATAATATTTCCTGCTACGCTGTAGCCTTCTAAATCATTTTGAATATTGAATAAATCCAATATTGTTTTACCTATACAAGAAAATGTATCCAATGTGCCTAAATTATAATTTTTTTTGATTTGACTGCCATAAATAATCAAGGGAATATATTCTCTTGAATGATCTGTACTTTCTGTTGTAGGGTCACATCCATGGTCGGCGGTAATAATTAAAATGTCATTTTCTTTTAAGCAATTGATAATTTCAGGAAGTCTTTCATCAAAGCTCTTCAAAGCATTTGCATAACCGAGTACATTGTTTCTGTGACCATAAAGCATGTCAAAATCAACAAGATTAGTGAAAATTAAGCCTTCTGAATCACTTTTTAATGCATTGATCGTTTCTTTTATGCCGTCTTCATTGTTTGTTGTGTGTATCGATTTCGTAATACCCATACCTGCAAAGATATCTTCTATTTTACCTATTGCAAATACCTCCTTGCCTGCTTTTTTTATATAATCAAGCATAGTAGATTTAGGCGGCTTTAAGGAAAAATCGCGTCTGTTTTTTGTTCTTGTAAAATTACCGTTACTGCCGATGAAGGGTCTGGCAATAACTCTTCCTACACCGAGTTCATCTGTCAGCAGCTCTCTTGCACATTCACAGATCTTATATAGCTCTTCAAGAGATATTACCTCCTCATGAGCGGCAATTTGAAATACGCTGTCAGCAGAGGTATATACAATTACATTTCCTGTAACTATATGTTCTTGACCAAGTATTTTAATGATTTCAGTACCTGATACAGGATAGTTCCCTATTGTTTTTCTTCCTATTTTATTTTCAAGCTTTTCAATAAATGCTTTGGGGAAACCATTTGGAAATACCGGGAAGGGTTTATCAAGTATTATACCGCTTATTTCCCAATGTCCTGTTGTGGTATCCTTTCCCTTTGATATTTCAATACATCTTCCTACTGAAGCTGTATGTTTTTGAACTGGATTTTTATTTATATTCTGTAATCCCTCAATATGCAGCAGTCCAAGAGCTTCAAGATTAGGCAATGAAAAGCTGTCTATGCTTTTATATATATTTTTTATTGTATTGCTTCCGGTGTCGCCATATAATGAAGCATCCGGCAGTTCACCGACTCCTACACTGTCAAGTACTATTAATACTGCTCTTTTTATCATTTATTTACTCCTTATAATCTGGGAAATGTTTTTTTAAATACCTCAAGTGATTTAAAATTTAAATTCTGCAAATAGCTTTGTGCTGCTGTTATTGTAGTCAGTCCCATCAGCTCCTGAACAGTTCCGATATCAGCTCCATGTGACAGCATATGAACCGCAAATGAATTTCTTAAAATTTGCGGTGACAATTCCTTTGCAATTCCCAATTTTTTTTCGTAATATTTAAGTATTTTCCATATACCCTGACGTGAAATCGGTTCACCTGAAATATTTATAAATAAATAATCATTATTATTTTCGCATTTAGTATTTCTAAAATTGCAGATATAATTTTTGATTGCATTTTGAGTAATATTGCTTAAAGGTATAACTCTCTGCTTATTTTCTATATTAATTATACCTGCACTTATATTAACATCACACATTTTAATATTTATAAGCTCGGTAACCTTGATTCCCGATGAATACATCAGCTCCAGCAGTGCACTGTCCCTGCTGCCCTTGAAGGTATTTTTATCAGGTAAATCCATTAAATCATTTATTTCATTTTCTGATAAATATACCGGAATTTTTTTTATTGGCTTTGGACTGTGAATGCTTACAGCAGGGCTTTCATTAAGGGCGCCTTCTTTTTTTAAATATTCAAAAAAGTTTTTTAATGCTGAAATAGTTCTTGATATTGTTGAAGAGCTTTTTCCCTGTTTTTGAAGATTTACAAGATACGTTAGTATTTGAGCTTTTTTAGTTTTAAAAATATCAATATTATATTCGTTTTCAATATATTTATTAAAATTATTTATGTCATAAATATAAGAGCTTACAGTATTTATGCTTAAGCCTTTAGAATAAAGATATTCTTTATATTTTTCGATATTATTATTCATTATTTCACCAACAATCTGCTTAATATTAATATATAATAGCTGTATCCCAAGCTGTAAACCAAAACTATTAATAAATATACTATAGATAGCTTAATGTATCCGGATATAATTATATCAAATTTATGTGAAATAGTCTCTATTTTTTTTGTTTTTTTCGTATATTTTGAAATTGTACTTGAAATATATGTAAAATAAAATATTAAAGGAAAAAAAATAAAATAATCTGTAAAGTTTAGAATAAAATAAATTTTATCTTTTTGCATTGCCTTTATCAGGTATATTACCGATAAACCATAAAAGACAGAAATCAATCCAAAAAGCCCGTTTATTATTTTGCCCTGACCTATACATGTCAAGCATATTACTGCTATAAAATATAATATATTTCTTTTAAAAACTTTTAAAAATATTACTTTGAAGGTTAATTGACTTATATTATTATAATTTATACTTGAAATACTCTCTTGTCCATGTCCTGTCAACAGAAAAATTAAAGCAGATAAAATTAACGATATAATAAAAATAATCAGCAAAGTAATAAGCCTCTTATAATCTGCAAAAATAAACTTTTTCAGAATTCTGTTCATAAAAAAACCTCCTGTATTCATATTAAATAATATGCTTGTACAGGAGATTTAATTACATATGTTGTTTAGTTATTTTTTATCCTCATCCCGGATAGCTTTTGTTGCATGTTCGTAAAGCCAGTATTGAATACCTATTAAGGTTTTTGCGTCAAGGATACGTCCGCTGTCGAGCATTTTTTTGGCTTCAATTTTATTTACAGCAGATATTTCAATAAATTCGTCTTCATCGAATTTAGTTGAAATATATTGTAAGTTATCTGCTTTAAATAAATATATTTTTTCATTTGAAAAACCGGGAGAAGAGTAAAATTCATATATTTTGGATATAGCCAAAGCCTCATAGCCTGTTTCTTCTCTTAGCTCGCGTAAAGCGCATTCTATTGGTTCCTCAGCGACATTAATCAGCCCGGCAGGCAGTTCATACAAGAAATCTTCAACAGCCTTTCTGTATTGTTTTACCAGCAATATCTCTTCATTATCATTTATTGCTATTATAGCCGATGCTCCTTTATGCTCAACAATTTCTCTTTTTGCGTATTTTTGATTTTCAAGCTCAACTGTATCAATTCTTAGATTTAATATTTTCCCTTCAAATATTTTTTCACTTTTAACTGTTATTTCAGTGTTCAAATTTGCCTCCCATGAAATTAATCTTAGAAAAATTTCATCTTGTTATTTAATTAATTATAATGTAATTATTGAAATAATAATAAATAATTAAATTTATTGGCTTAATTGTAATAATAATAAGGATTTTTGTCAAGCCTATTTAGAAAATAAAAGAGAAACTCCTTATATTTAATTTAAATAAAAGGAGCTTAAAATTACTTTATGATACTTTTTGCTCTAGTCTCAGCTTATCTGATATCATTGCAATAAACTCTGAATTAGTAGGTTTTCCTTTATTATTGTGTATAGTATAGCCGAATATATTATTGATGGTTTCTATTTTTCCTCTTGTCCAAGCTACCTCAATTGCATGACGTATAGCCCTTTCCACTCTGCTTGGTGTGGTACAATATAGCGCTGCAATGTTAGGATATAATTCCTTTGTAATTGCCCCGAGTAAGTCTATGTTATTGACAACTTCAATTATGGAGGTTCTAAGATATTGATAGCCTTTTATATGTGCAGGTACACCAACCTCATGTAATATTTCAGTAATTTTAACTTCCAGGCTTATTTCTGCATTTACCTTTTCATTATATATTATTTCCTTATTTTTATTTTGGACTCTTGAGGTTTCAAATTCTGATATTTGTATCAGTCTTTCAGCAAAGGATTCAAAATTAAATGGTTTTACAATATAATAATCTACCCCCATATTTATAGCTCTTTGCGTTACCTTATCATGTCCTACAGCCGACAGAATGATTACCTTAGGAAATTTCTTCAATTCTTTTTTATGCAGTTTTTCCAGTACGCCAAGCCCATCCAGATGAGGCATAATGATATCCAATATTAGAATATCCGGTTCATATTTTTCAATAGAATCAACTGCCTTTATTCCATCGTCCGCCATATCGACTACATCAAAGCAATTTTTGCTTATTAAAAAATCCTTTAGAATGAGTCTGAATTCCTTGTTGTCATCAGCTATTACGATACTTACTTTTTTTTGCATTTTTTTAATCCCCCTATCAATATATATATATTTAAGCTTATATATAATATACGTTTAAAATATAAAAAACCCTTTTTTTTTCTAAAATTATTTTTTCTTTTTACTATTAAGACTTATTATTATTTATTTCATCAAATATCCACTCAATATATATTCCATAACCTTTACTTGGATCATTCATAAATACATGGGTTACGGCACCGACAATTTTATTGTTTTGTATAACCGGGCAGCCGCTCATTCCTTGTATTATTCCGTTGGTTAGTTCTAAAAGCTCACTGTCGACAATTTTTATAACAAAGCTTTTTTCATCGGGCTTATTTTGATAGAAAAGCTTAATTATTTCAACATCATATTTTTTTATTTCATTATTTACACACGATAATATTACGGCAGGACCAAGCTGCATATCCTCCATAGTTCCTACCTCGATTAAGTCGCTGCTGAAGTAACCGATGTTTTCTTTGTTGATATTTCCGAAGATACCATAGTTAGTATTTTTTTCTACTGTACCCAGACTGTTTTCGTCTTTTAAAATATATCCTATTATCTCGCCGGGCTCGCCTTTTTTACCCAGCTTTATACTTGTTATATTCGCCTTACTTATTGTACCGGTCTCAATGTCGATCAATTCACCTGTTTCTGTATCAGCTATTCCGTGACCGATTGCGCTGAAACGGCCTGTCTTTGGATCTATAAAGGTAACAGTTCCGATACCTGCTATATTCTCTCTTGCCCAAAATCCGAATTTTATCTCATCGCTTTTATATATTTGAACAGGAGATATGGTAAAATCTGATATTTTACCTCCCCTATCAATTTTTAAGGTATATTCTTTAATACCTGATTCCTTAGTATAGTTTACTATATCATCTATTATATTTACTACCTTCGAGTCGATACCTATAATTTTATCGCCGATGTGTATTCCTGCTACCTTTGCAGGTGATGTGGATATTTTGTCGGAATTTACTATATCTGCTAAACCGACTACTAAAACTCCTTCTGTTTTTAATTCTACACCTATTGTCTGACCGCCGGGAATAATATATTTTTTTTCACTGTTTACTTTATGATCATTTATTCGGGTCAATATTTTATATGGATTGGCTTTTAAATCAAAGCCAAAAAAAACAACCGTAAAAAGTATTGAAATAAAAAAAATAAAGAATAAAACTCTTTTAGTGTAATTTTTCATTATACTCTCCTTAAAGTTTTACTCTTAACTTTTCCATACAGCTTGTATTTTATACATTCGTACTTTTTTAAAATTGTATTTTAATTGCAATATTGACTATTAATTTATCTTTAGCTCATTGCATTGAACAATATATACTACTAAATATTATTGCTGAATTCAATTAATTCAATTGCATTGCTTAATGATTTTTCGGTAATTTTCATACCGCTTAACAATCTTGCAATTTCTTTTATCTGTGTATCACCGCTTAATTTATTTATTGTACTGTAGGTATTGTTGTCTATTACTTTTTTTTCTATTAAAAAATGATTTTTTGAAATAGAAGCTATCTGCGGAGAATGGGTTACACAAATTACCTGATGGTTAGCTGAAATAAATTTCATTTTAATACCTGCCATCTGTGCGGTTTTTCCGCTTATTCCTGCATCAATTTCATCAAATACCAATGTATCTATGCTGTCAGAATCACTCATGATTTTTTTAAATGCAAGCATAATACGAGAGGCTTCTCCTCCTGATATTACTTTATGCACAGAGTTTAAATCACTGCCTACATTTGTTGATATTAAAAATTCGACAGAATCAATACCGTCAGGGGAAAATTCTGATTTTTTTAAAAGCTCAGTCTTGAACCTTATATTTTTCATATTCAAATCGGATAATTCCTTTAATATTTCCCTTTCCAATAATTCGGCTGCTTTTTTTCTTGAAGCTGTAATATTTTCCGCTGCCTTCATCAGCAAATTATTCAATTCCGACTTTTCATTAATTAAAGCAGTTAATTTAGACTCTAATCCTTTAAGAAGTTCTAGCTCCTCATAGGAATTATTTTTATATTCCAGTATTTTTTCTATAGAATATCCGTATTTTCTTTTAAGTCTGTTTATTAATGATACCCTTTTTTCAATTAATGATAATTTTTCCTCGTCTACCTCAAGGGAATCTGAATACCCTGTCAAATCATACAGAAAATCACGAAGCTCCTCCAATAAAATATCTGCTTTAGGAATATAATCACTTAAAGCTTCATCAAAATTGTTAATTTTATTTAATATGCTGTATATTTGATTCAAATTGTTTATAACAGAATTATCATTATAATTTAAAGTATTAATTATTTCATACATTGCTTTTTTAATTTCTTGAACATTTGATAATCTTTTTATTTCCTTTAGCAGGTTTTCTTCTTCATTTTCGATTAATGCAGCATCCTCTATTTCGTTTAGCTCATATTGAAGCTGTTCAATTTTCATATCCTTATTAATAAGCTTTTTTTCTAAATTTATCACTTCTTCCGTCAGTTTATTATAATTTTTATATAATAAGCTATACTGCTCCAAAAGTGGTGAAATTTCTTTTTGTATTATGCTGTCAAGCAAAATAATATGGTTTTCCTTTTTAAATAAGCTGGCGTGCCCGAATTGATCATATATATCGATTAAATAGGTGCTGATTATTTTTAATGTATTAAGTGGTACTGCTCTGGAATTTACCTTGTTAATACTTTTGCCGTTTTCTAAAATTTCTCTTGAGATAATTAAAAAATCGTCTTCCATTTCTAAATTATTATCTCTCAAAAAGCTGTTAAGCTTAACATTATCGCTTATTTCAAAAACAGCTTCGATAAAAGCACTTTTTTTACCTTTTCTGATTAAATCCTTCGATGCTCTTTCACCTAAAATCATATATAATGCTTCAATCAAAATTGATTTTCCTGCACCTGTTTCTCCGGTAAAGACATTAAACCCTTTTGAAAAATAAATTGACTCTTTTTCAAAAACAGCAAAATTGCTAATATTCAAGTTTAAAAGCATTGTATCACCTGTTATCTGATATTCTTTTTAAATTCGTGCAAAACATATTCGACACTTTCAACACTTTTTATTGCTACAAAAACTGTATCATCCCCTGCCAAGGTACCTGCAATATTATCGACTCCCATATAATCGATTGCTGATGCACATATTTGGGCAGCGCCGGGTATAGTTCTGATAATGATAAGGTTTACAGCTGAATCAATTGAAACTACAGAGTTTTCAAATATTTTATTCAATCTGTCTGTTATGCCTTCCTGACTTTGTCCGATAGTTGCATATTTGTATTTTCCGCTTTTAGCCATTACCTTAACTAATCTGAGCTCTTTAATGTCTCTGGATATTGTTGCCTGCGTAACATCGATACCCATAGCCTTAAGTCCGTCTGCTAAATCCTCTTGCGTCTCTACTTCCTTTTTTGATATTAATTCTAAAATTTTTGTTTGTCTTGTATACTTTTTCATTTGTCACCTCGTATTATTTTATAATAAGACAAAAGCATCCCTTATTATGCTTTTGAATTTTTCATTATCAAATCTGGAAATATTTCCTCTTTTCAAATGAGCAAGGTATTCTATATTTCCATTACCGCCTTTTATTGGTGAATAAGTAATATTTTCTACATATATATCGTTGAATAAACAACAATTATTAAAATTATTTAAAACAGAAAGATGAATTTTTTTATCTTTAACTATTCCATTTTTGCCTATATTATTTTTACCTGCCTCAAACTGAGGTTTAATCAACACTACAATATCTGTGTTTAAATGACTGATTTCGACAATTTTGGGTATAATTAAGCTTAAGGAAATAAATGAAACATCAACAACTATTATATCGATACTTTCTTGAAATAATTTACTGTCTATATACCTAAAATTTGTATTTTCCAAATTAATTATTTTTTTATTACTTTTAAGCTTTTCATGGAGCTGATCGTGACCAACATCAATTGCATATACCTTTTTAGCGCCATGCTGAATAAGAAAGTCTGAAAATCCGCCGGTCGAAGCACCTATATCAACAGCTGTTGTGTCCTGAACCTTAATATTAAAGGTATTAATAGCCTTTTCAAGCTTATATGCTCCCCTGCCAACATATTGCTTGCTGTCTGTTTTTATTGTTATTTCGCTTTTAACCGAGAATTTTGCAGATGGCTTATTAATTAAACAGTTATTTACAAATACACAGTCATCTAATATAAGCTTTTTAGCCTTTTCCCTGCTCTCAGCTAAACCGTTTATATTCAATAAAATATCCAATCTTTCCTTTTGGTCAATTTCATCTATATTAATTCTCATTTAAATCCTTTCAAATACTTTAAACAAAATATTGTCATTTCTCTGAATTACAAGAATATACAAGTAACCGGAGATATATATCAAAAATATTCAATTAATATTATAGCATAATAGTTTATAAATATCAATTACTTATTTTAATAATTATAGAATAAATACATTAATATAGAATATTAATATTATTATTTTATTAAAAGCATCATCTTTTTAATCCTACTAAAATTTTTATTCATAGTTTGAATCTATAATTTTAATTTTTTTCTGAGTATCATCCAGTTTTTTTATACAAAAATTATACGCTTTCATTCCCTGTTCGTATTTAATCAATAAATTTTCAAGAGAAACATTGTCAATACCTTCAAACTCCTGAACTATGCTTTTTAAATGTTCAAATGCACCTTCAAAGCTTTCATATTCCATAATCAAACCTCCTCAGCATTAAGTGCCTTTGCGTTAACTTTAAAATCCTTAAACATTATATTTAACAAACATCCTTCACTTACCTGTGTAATTTGCTTTACAATATTGCCCTTTGTGTCAGTTACAATCGAGAAGCCTTTTTCTAACTGTTTATTGTAATTGCGGCTGCTTATCTTTTCATTTAATATTTCAAGACAGAATAACAGATTGTTCAATTTCTTATCAGTGCTGCTTTTAATAATATTTATATTATTTTCAAGCTCAGCTTTTAGCTTATATATTTCCTCTAAGGGCAAATAGTTTTTTAATATATATTTTGAAGCTTTTAATTCTGTAGTTTTTAACTTTAAATAATTGATTGTAATGTACTTCAAGCTGTATTTTAGATTTTCCAGCTTTGTTTCTATATCCTTATACCCTCTCACTATGCGTTCGGCAGCTGCCGTTGGAGTATGACAATATACATCGGCAACATAGTCTGTAAGAGTTCTGTCTGTTTCATGACCTATGCCTGTTACAACCGGTATAGATGATTTAAATACCTCCTCGGCAATATTTATATCATTGAAAACATTTAAATCCTCAAAGCTTCCTCCGCCTCTTGAGATTAGTATTACATCGACTCCCGTTTCGTTGAAATATTTTATACCGTCAATTATGCTTTGCTTAGATTTTTCTCCCTGAACGAGTGCATTATATATTGTAACGCTAAAATCAGCCTTAACTCCCTCAAAGGTTTTTATTATATCTCTTATTGCTGCTCCGGTTTTGGAGGTAATAATGCCTATGTGACCGGGATAAAGAGGCAAATCTTTATTTTTATCAAACATTCCCTGAGCTTTTAATTTATCTTTTAATATTTCAAGATCCTGTAAAATTTTACCCATACCGACTCTTTCAATATTTCTGATTATAATTTGATATGTTCCCTTTGCTTCATATACGGACAATTCTCCCTCTACAATAACCTTGTCCCCATTTTTTGAAATTGAATCGGTAAAAAAACAGACACAGCTAATACAGGAGCTGTCATCACATAAGGTAAGATAAGTATAACCGGTTTTACTTGTTCTTATGTTGGATATTTCTCCTTCTACACGTAGATTGTTAAGAATGCTGTTGCTCATCAAATATTTTTTTATATATTGGTTGAGCATTGACACTTTAATAGGTTTAAGCTTCATTGTACCACCTGTCTATTATAGGCAAAAATGCAACTCCAATCGCATTATCAGAGGAATTTTTATTATCGGGAAAAATCAGCTTGTATTTATTATTCAAGCTATTTACTATAAAATTTCTGATTATTGAATTAGAGGCTACTCCGCCAGTTATTATTATCGTGTTAAATTTATGATTTTTATTAAGTATTTCCGATATGCTGATAATACATTTGGCCGTATATTCAAAAATAGAGTTTATTATTGATGGTATATCGAATTTACCACTGTTTAACAGCCTTATATAATAGTTTTCCATTCCTGACAAATTAATATATTGCTCTTTGATAATGGGAGGATATATGATTTTTTCGAAAGATGTGATATTAGTAATTGATTTTTCCATATGATAACCGCAGGGAAACTGAAAATCCATTGCAGTCCCGATTCGATCGATTAGTTGTCCAAACGTAATATCCTTTGTTC
>DAIUCB010000067.1:0-11511 GCA_036846385.1 Bacillota bacterium
ATGCTAACCGAAAAGGAATAAAAACCTTTGGTCCTGATAAAAAAGGTGCAAAACTTGAGGGCAGCAAATCATATTCCAAGGACTTTATGAAAAAATACAATATTCCGACAGCTAACTATGAGGTATATAATGACCCTGAAAAAGCATTGGTCGGATTAAATAAGTTTACTGTTCCGGTAGTGATTAAAGCAGACGGACTTGCGGCAGGCAAAGGCGTTATTATTTGTCAGACTATAAAAGAAGCTGAGGCAGCAATAAATGATATAATGAAGGCAAAGCAATTCGGCAATGCAGGGGATACAATTGTAATAGAAGAATTCCTGGAAGGGATAGAAGCTTCTTTATTATGCTTCGTCAACGGCAAAGAAATTATTCCTATGGAAAGCGCAAGAGATTATAAAAAGGCATATGATAATGATTTAGGACTTAACACCGGCGGAATGGGATGCTTTTCCCCAAATCCTATATATACAGAAAATTTAAAAGAATATATAAGGGAAAATATTTTAAACACTACACTTAATGGCTTTAAAGGTGAGGGCATTGACTTCAGGGGTGTATTGTTCATAGGCTTGATGATTAAGGATAATAAAGCAAAGGTTCTTGAATATAATACAAGATTTGGCGATCCTGAAACAGAGGTAGTTTTGCCCAGATTAAAGACAGACTTGTCAGAAATTATGATAAAAACTATTGAGGGTACGCTTAAGCCTGAGGATTTAAAATGGACTGATGAAAAAAGTGTAACTGTTATTTTGGCTTCGGGAGGTTATCCGGAAATCTATGAAAAGGGAAAAGAAATAACCGGTCTCGATTCAGTCGATGATGATATAACAATATTTCACGGAGGAACAAAAAAAGCAGGAAACAGAATACTGACTGACGGAGGCAGAGTTCTGGCAGTTACCGCTATGGGAAACTCATTAGAGGAAGCCGGAGAAAAGATATACAGGAATATTAAAAAAATTAATTTTGAAAAGATGCAATACAGAACTGATATTGCAAGACTGTAAAAAATCGATATAATCATTAAGGGACATTGAAATTAGCGTCCCTTAATATTTTAAACAAAAGGTCTATTGACAATAAAGATTTTTAACATATATAATAGCTTAAAAACATAAGCAGGAGATACATAATGAAATTTAACAAAATAGTTGCGGTAGATAATCTTGGATTAATACCGGAAGCATATGAAAAATTAAAGGATTTCGGAAAAGAAATTATTTTTTACAGTGCTGAGATTAAAGAAGATGAAAAAATAATCGAAATCATAGGTGATGCAGAGTGCCTTTTGGTTTCATGGGATACAGCTATAAATAAAGAAATTATTGAAAGCTGCAGCAGCTTAAAATATATCGGTATGTGCTGCAGCCTTTTTGAGGGAAAAAGTTCGAACGTAGATGTTGAAGCAGCAAGGAAAAATGGTATTATAGTCCTTGGTGTCAACGGTTATGGAGATAATGTGGCAGAATTTATAATAAGTGAATTAATTCGTCTTATTCACGGATATGGTGACAAACAATGGAAGTCACAGGCTCAGGAGCTTTCAGGTCAAAAGATTGGAATTATCGGAATGGGTGCCACCGGCAGCTTGCTTGCCGATGCTCTTAAGCTTTTCGGTGCAGAGGTATATTATTACAGCAGAAGCAAAAAGGAAATTGATTTAGAGTATCTTGAGCTTGATGAGCTGTTAAAGAAAGCTGATATTATCTCTACTCATTTGCCTCAAAATACATTTATTCTTGATAAGACAAAGCTTGAAGTATTCGGAAACAATAAAATTATTATCAACACCTCAATCGGTCCCACATATATATTTGATGATATGATGACTTGGCTTAAAAATGAAGAAAATTATCTTATCAGTGACAGAGTAGGCGCAGGAAAATATACTAAGGAATTAACGGAAACAGATAATGTAATTTATACCGACAAGGTATGTGCAAAAACGATTCAAATGGATACAAGATTATCTGATTCAGTGTTGGAAAATATTCAATTTGCAATACAAGAAATATTTGGTAATTAATATTTCTTTTACTCATTATTTCCGATATTAAAGAATATACATTAATAAAAAGCAAAGGAGGCATGCATGTATATTCATGTAGTTAATAGAGGGGATACGTTATGGCAGATAGCTAATTATTATCATACAGACATCAATGAAATAATATCTGTTAACGGATTGCAGAATCAAAACCAACTGCTGGTTGGTCAGTCTCTGGTTATTCCGACAGAGGAAATTTTATATACGGTAAAAACAGGTGATTCATTATGGAAAATAGCAGATAAATTTGGAGTATCAATTCAGGATTTACTGTGGACTAACAGAATTTTAACACCTAATATTATTTACCCGGGTATAGTTTTGCGAATACCTCGAAAATCAAGACCCAGTATTGAGGTAAATGGCTTTAACTACTGGCTTGGGGAGCGGGCGGTACCTATTGTTGATGAGGTGGGGGATTATTTAACATATTTAAGCCCATTTACTTATTTAATAAAGGAGGATGGAACACTGCAGACAATTGATGATACTGCTTCAATCAGAGCTGCCAGTATGGATAATATTATACCTGTAATGGTAATCACTAATTTTACCAATAACTCCCGCGGAGAAAATCTGGCTCATGTAGTTTTAAACAGTCCAAATATTATTGAAAATTTGCTTTCCAGCATTATTAATATCATGAGACAAAGGGGATACAAGGGATTAAATATAGATTTTGAAAATGTACTTCCGGAAGATAAGTCAGCGTATAATAATTTTTTGCAAAAAGCTGTCGAACGATTGCATAGAGAAGGCTTTTTCGTATCGACATCATTGGCGCCAAAGGTAAGTAAGGATCAAAAAGGAGTTTTTTATGAAGCACATGATTATGAAGCACATGGTAAGCTTGCTGATTTTGTTGTGCTTATGACTTATGAATGGGGATATCGTTTTGGTTCTCCTCAGGCGATATCTCCGCTGAATGAAATAAAAAGAGTATTAAACTATGCAATTACTGCTATACCAAAGGAAAAAATATTAATGGGTTTTCAAATTTACGCAAGGGATTGGATTATTCCTCATATTGAGGGTCAAGAGGCAGAAACCATGAGCGTTCAGGATGCAATAGCAAGAGCTTATAAATATGGTTCTGTAATCAGATATGATTCAGTAACCGAATCCCCCTTCTTTCATTATACTGATGAAAAGGGCAGAGCACATGAGGTATGGTTCGAGGATGCAAGAAGTGCGCAGGCTAAATTCAATACGGTTAAGGATTATGGTTTGAGAGGCATCAGCTATTGGGCGCTTGGCTATCCATTTCCTCAGAACTGGGCGCTGCTTGAAGATAATTTTAATATTGTAAAGAGGTAATACAAATTTAAAAGGATGCAGATTCAAAATATTTGATAAGGCTGCATCCTTTTTTCTGTGAATTTATTTTAATGTAAATATTTAATTGTTTGTTTTTTCAAGATTTAACAAGTATTCCTTTATTTCCAAGCCGCCGGCATAGCCCACAAGCTTTCCGTCCGAGCCTACTACTCTGTGGCATGGTATAATTATAGGTAATGGATTTTTATTGTTTGCCATACCTACTGCACGACATGCGTTTTCATTACCGATTTGAACCGCTATTTCCTTATAGCTGCGAGTTTCGCCATAAGGTACAGATTGTAAGGCAGACCATACTTTTTGTCGAAATTCTGTTCCTGACGGAGCTATGGGGAGATCGAATGATTTTCTTTTTCCGCTCAAATATTCCCGAATTTGGCGTGCAGTCTCTTTCGTCAGAGGAGTCTCTGTAAGGGGAATATTTTTATCTTCATCTCCCATTCCAAAAGTAATTTCAGTTATAAAATTATCTTCTTCTGCGATTGAAATTGTTCCGATTTCTGTTTCATAAAAAAATAAGCTTTTCATTGAATACCTCCTTACTTATAATCCTTCTCTTTAACCTTTTTATCATAATAGATGTAAAATACGGAATTTAATACTGATTGCAGGATAATTGAAAAAATAATTATTATAATCAAAACAGAATAATTCAAATTGATGATGAACATGATTATTATTGCTATTGTAAGAATTATTGAAACCATGAAATTCGTTTTTGCCAGAGCTGTCTGCTTTACATAATTATCTCTTTTTTTATCATATTTAATATTCATAAGCTTTTTTGATTCCAAATATTTATTAAGAATTATTTCTTCAGAAATGTATTTGGCAGAAACTCCAATCATAAATACTGAAATAAGAATTAAAGCTCCCGAACCCCATCTGCTGATGGTTGTATTTAATAATCCAAGGCTGAAGATCAACAGTATGATACCTGCAATAAATAAAATAGATGATAAAATATATTTATTTTTCATTTTGCTTCCTTTCTAAATTTCTATAATTAATTATATATCTCTATTTGCTTTAAATCAACATTTTATTTGAAATCATATTTTCAATAATCTCATAATTGTAAAAATCTTAAAATCATTATTGCATTTATTAACATTTTTTAGTATAATAAATGCAGATACTCATTATAAAAGGAGGATATTAAATATGATAAATCATAAAATAAGAGAAGGTTTATCATCAAATTACGAGAAAAAAACTAATACAGCTGATGCATATATATCCAATTGTTCAACTATAAATTATCTTCTTTCAACTCCGGCTTTACTTTCCATGATTATCGATGCATCATGCAGAATGCTCGATCCTCTGTTGCCTCAGGAGTATATCACAGTCGGGAAAAATTTGGAGCTTTCTCATGAACATCCTACGTTGATAGGTGAAACAATAAACCTTAAGATAACAGTAGAAAAGGTAGTTTTTAATACAATTTATCTGAAAATCGAAGGTACCGATTCTCACGGGATATTCTGCTTAGGCAAATATGAAAGAGTTATCGTAAATAAGGATGTATTAATTGAAATAGCATATCACAGATCAAGTATATAAAATTATTAAAAAATATATTATTTTTTAAAATTAACCGGATGAATTAGCATCAGCAAATTATGATGATTCCTCCGGTATTTTCATCTATATTTCTTAATTAAAATTCATAGTATTAATAATTTATTTTGGCTTGAAAAAGGAAAGAATAATAAACATAAATAATGCTAAACTATTATTGAGGTGATATTATGGCAAAAGCAGGTATGAGGAGACCGGATCCAAAGGATCCTCATGGAACAGAAAGCAATCACAAAATGCATATTCCTAAAAATGATTTGCCCCCTGTTCCGGAAATCCAAGGGAAAGCTAAATACGGAAATAAAAAAGCCAAACAAATTATTATAAATAAAATTCATCACAAGGAATTAGAATAGACTGCTATAAAAATAACATATATAAAAGCGATTGTATTTATTAATCGCTTTTATAATGTTTTTGATGATTAATAAAATTATGCTAATTATGCTTATCATATTTAGTCCTTAATTGCAAAAAGACGTTTGATGTATTAGAATATAAATATATTTGTTTGATTAATTGATATTATTTCAATATATTTTATGAAAATGACATAAACACCAGAATAATTATGAATGGGGGATTAATATAATGGTTAAAAAAGAAGAGTTTTATTATGACTCATCTGACAATAAAACAAAAATCCAAGGTATAAGATGGATTCCTGAGAATCAAACCATTATTGGTATTTTACAAATTGCACATGGCATGGTTGAATTCATAGATAGATATGATGAATTTGCAAGAGTATTAGCGGAAAATGGATTTCTGGTAGTAGGGAACGATCATTTAGGGCATGGTAATTCTGTACTTAACAAAACAGATTGGGGATTCTTCAGTGAACAAAACGGTGCAGGTGTTTTGCTGGAGGACATGCATTTATTGCTGAACATAACTAAGGAGCTATATCCTAGGATTCCGTATTTTTTATTGGGACACAGTATGGGGTCATTTTTGACAAGGCAATTTATCACTGTTTATGGTAATGAGCTGAAGGGAGCTATTATTGTGGGAACCGGGTGTCAACCATATATATTTGTTAAGGCAGGGCAGCTATTATCTGTAATTATTGCTAAATATAAAGGCTGGAGGTACAGAAGCGGATTAATAGATTATCTTGCTTTAGGCAGCAACAACAAAAGATTTGAACCGGGCAGAACGCCAAAGGATTGGTTAAGCCGTGATAAAAAAATAGTTGATGATTATTTAGCAGATGACAGAAATAATTTCGTTTTTACGCTGAATGCTTACAAAAATATGTTTGATTTTATATTATATTTATATGATAAAAGGAATTTAGTGCAAATGCCTAAAGCACTGCCTTTATTAATTATATCCGGTAAAGATGATCCTGTTGGTGATTTCGGAAAAGGCGTATTAAAGGTTTATGAAAGCTTTAATACGCTTGGCATGGAGGCTGTATCTCTCAAGCTATATGAAGGATACAGACATGAAATAATAAATGAAACAGGCAGAGAAATCGTATATAATGATATCATACAGTGGTTATATAAATATATTAAATAAATAGAACAAATTAACATTACTTAAATATAATAAGCTATATTATTTTATTTAAGGAGGTTTATATGCTGTCAGATAATAAATATATACGGCAATCATTGGAACTGCATCTATTTTTTGCACGTATAATGAAGGAACATTCGTTTTTTTTGCAAATAAGTTTTACCCCGAGAGATTCAGATTTTATGCAGAAGGCAAATTCATTCAGGCATGAATTTGATAAATTGCTGGAAGATGCCATTCATCTTTCAAATGGCGTTGTGAGCAATAGTGTATTGCAATCCGGTGAAGTAATTACACCATATACTATGAAAGCTGAAATGGCGTCAGAATATTATACAGGTATAAATATTCCGACATATTTAACCGAGGCAGAGATAGGACTAATGGGCAATGACTCAGTGATATTTAATCCTGTACTTGAAAAAAGAGTTTATGAACTTAACAATAGAGCACTATCCTTAATTGCAGGTTTAATTCAATTTAAAACTATGATATTATCTGAGGTAGTGTCATGCAGGATGTTTACAACCAATTACCCGTTACTCATAGATCATATTTTAAGAGAAGCAAAATTGTATTACAAAATGATTCAAAGGCTTCAAAATCACGAGGAAATTAATATGGAAAAAGACGCATATGAGCAAGAAGCTTTTTGGAACAGAATTATGGCTGAGCACTCCAAATTTATTTGCGGACTGCTTGATCCTACGGAAAATGAATTAAAGGAAACAGCAAATAATTTCGGCAAGGAATTCGATAAGCTGACCAGAGAAGCTATATATGTTACAGAGAAGACAATACCGATTGAACAACTGACAGAGGATAGCTTGACAGCTACTAAGGAAATTAAAAAATTCAAACAAAAAGGAACACAAGGATTAATTGAATGCAAAATTAAATCTGTCATAATTCCTTTATTAGGAGACCATACGCTGAGAGAAGAAAATCACTTCCTAAGATTATTGAAAATATTCAGTACTGTCTAGTAACAAACAATCAGCTTTAAATGATATTAAAGCTGATTGTTTGTTACTTTTGGGAAAATTTGCTTTATGTTTTTATTGTTATATGGTATTATATAAATATTAAGTATATTTCGATAAACAACAAACATCAAAATAACCAAAAAAGGGAGAGAGATTATATGTCTAAAAAATTTTTATCACTGTTGCTGGCAGCATTATTGTCAGTCACTATGTTAACGGGATGTGGGTTAAATGAACTGGGATATCTGAGCTTATCAAAAGAAATTTCAAAGCTGACCGAATTTTCTTTTGAAAACAGTACACAGGTTGAATTATCAAAAAAATTAGCCGGTGAGAGCTATAATATTGATATTAAATTGACTGGTGAAGCGAATCTGAAAAAATTGGATGATATGTATTTATCATTTGATATGCTGTTAAAAGTCAATGACATAGAAATAAAGAAACCTATAAAATTTATTATTGCTGATAACAAATTATATTTATCAAAAACTGCTTTGATAGAATTAATAGCATTGGAAAAATTGGTTGACATCAATAAGAGCAGTGAAAAGATTATTAACGAATTGCTCAATAATGACTTAAAAGATGTGGAATATATATTACTGACTGAATTGGACGAGTACAATAATAAAATATCCAATGAAGAGCTTTCAGAACTTGCTGTCAATTACATAACTAAAGCATTCAAAGGCTTCGATTCAAAGCTTGTTACTAAAACCTCAAAGGGTTATTCTTTCGAATTAAACTCAGAAAATATATTGGTATTTTTAAAGAGTTTATTTAAATATTTAGCTGAAAATAAAGAGCTTGTATTTAATGAAACTATTGATTATATCAATAAGGTTTATGAAAATCTTGAAATAAAAGATATTACCGATGAACAAAAACAAGAAATAATCAACGAAATAGAAGAAAGCAGACAGGAGTTTTATGATTTTATTGATGAAGCAGTAGAAGCATTAGATTCAGATGAATTTGCAGACTATGTAAAACTGATTAAGGGCAGTAAAATCAAGGAAGAAATATATAAATCAGGCTCTGCCTATAATCAAACAATTTCTTCTGCAATTGTAATCGAAGGTGAAAACTATTTAAAGCTATCGTCAAATACAGCAATTAAGCCTGAAGCTATTGAAAAGAAAAAGGTAGTCGGCAATATAATCAAATCAGAAGAATTATCAGAGCTATATAATAAAGCAGAAAACAAAATAAATCCTGTTAAAAAAATGGAGTTTGAATGGTTTAGTGAAGGCTATGAAGCCAATGTGAATAAAACCAGATTGGAAGGAAACTCCTCAGTTGACTTTCAACCTTATATAATAGTTGAAGGAAGAATTTATTTGCCATTAAGATATATTTGCGAATCCTTCGGAGAAGAGGTTGAATGGGATAATGATAATAGAAAAACATATATTATCAGAGGCAGCGAAAAAATCGATATGACCGGTATTATTGTTGATTCAAAAACAATGATTAAGATAAGAGATTTTGAAAGGCTGGGATACAAGGTAGGGTATACACAGGAGAATGGATTGTCAAAGGCTACATTAGAAAAATAAATATTTTATAAAAATAATATAAAAGCAGGTCAAAGCATCCTGCTTTTATATTTATGCTATACACTAAACTTTGTTACACTATAATATAACAAAAAATAATTATATGCATTTTGAGTAATTATGATTATAATAAATAAATATAGATAGGGTAATTTATGCCGTAATTCTTATTTTCTCATTATAATCTTGAAAAACCAATAAAATATATATTTTATAATTAACGGTCTGTTATCACAGTTGCTTATTGATGTGTTCATAACTTATAAAAAATTAATTGACATATTTTTAGTTTATGCTATTATTAATATATCCGCAAATATTTTATTGTACTAATATTATCGAGGAAAACATTTCGTTAACTTTTTTTTAATAAACATATGTTAACATTATAATGTTAACAATCGACAATATAATACATATGAAAACAATTTTTTTATACCGGGAATTTTTCTTCCTGTATATAAATGAGGGTTGCAAAGAACGTAACGTTCTACAAATATTACTCTTGGCTGATATTGTTATAGTTGTAAACTTTAATTCTATTGAAAACGATTACTAATAATTTTTACCTGGGACTGTAATTTCAATTCCGAAAAAATAATTGCAATTTTTATAATAAATTGACAGAATTTCTAATGTTAAAATTGCATTTATTTAAAAACTCTCATTAATATGAGAGGAATAAATATAATAGGAGGGTTATATTTTATGAAAAGACAAGCACAAGGAAGGAAAAGGTTATTATCAATAGTATTATTTGTCTTTATGACATTTAATCTGTTGTCACCGATTGCTTTAGCAACGGAAGTACCGAAAAAGGCGGTAGCAAAGCCTTTAGTTATTATGATGGAATATAAGGATTACAAATTCAGCGACATTGATACAAAAGAGACTGATTGGAGATTGAGAGGAATTCCTGGAGCTGAATATACTCCCGGATTTGTACAGGAATTGTTGTTCGGTGAATCATATTATACAGGAGAAGAAGGTCAACAGTTCATGTCGGTTAGAAAGTACTTCAATGAAATTACTGCAGGCAGCTATTCTTTCGAGGGTAATGTAGTCGGTCCGTATACTGCCAAAGAAATAGCATCCTTCTATGGTTCTGACAGAAATAATGACGGCAGCGATCAGGATGAAGCAATGCTATTGGTGAGAGAAGCTATACAAGCGGTTGCCAACGATCCGAATGTCGATTTATCAGAATACGATGTGGAAAACAGAACAGGGGATGGAGAATTCGGCGTACCGGACGGGGTTATTGATACCGTAATTGTTGTACATCCGGGATTAGGTGAAGAATGGGGAGGCGGAAGTCTTGAAGATGCAGCTATTTGGCCTTTCAGATGTGGCTTTAGCTGGTATGACGAAAATAATAATGAATTGGAAAAAGCTGTTGATACAAAAAGTAAAGAATGGAAATTTGATGATTTTGTAATTATTGCTCAGGACTCTGCATCTGATATGTTGATTCATGAATATGGACATGTATTGGGATTGCCTGATTTATATGGTTTTAGCGGAAGCAACCCGCCGGTTGAATGGTGGTGCATTATGGGAGGCTCTTACACGGGGAAAGAAATAGCAGGTACAATGCCTAATTCCTACGGAGCTTACAGCAGAGAGTTTTTGCAAAATAGCTTTATAAAAAAGGGTGTAGATAAACCAAATTGGGCTTATACTGAAACTGAAGATTTTACCGATATTGATGAAAATGGACTGGACTTAGAGCTTAATCAAGCTCATGAAAGAACAGAAGGTAAAACAGATTTATTCAGGATGGATCTTCCGAACAAGGAAACCATTATTACTGTTCCTTCAAGCGGTGATTATGCATATTTCAGCGGCAACGACAATGATATGAGAAGTTGGATGAAAACCACAATAGATTTGACTGATTATGCAAAGGCTAAGCTACAGTTTAAAGCTTGGTATAAAATCGACCCATATTTTGATTTTGCCACCGTAAGAGTAAATGAGTCAGGAAGTACAACATTTTCGGCAATTCAGGGAAATATAACTACTACCAAGTTTGATGATTGGCTTATGGATAATGAAACAGAAGAACAACGATTAGAGAGAAATCCCGGACATGGCATTACAGATGATTCAAAAGGATGGGTGGATGCTGAATTTGATTTAAGTAACTACGCAGGAAAGAAAATAGATTTGAAATTTTATTTCTGGACTGACGGCAATACTCCGGAAAAAGGGATTTATATTGACGATATAGCAGTAAGCGGTATTTCTGCGGAATCATTTGATCCTGCAAATCCGGAAGCTAATTATACCGATATAAAAACCGATGATGCCGAAGGAGATTCTATTTTTGATTTAAGCGGAGGCTTTTCAAAATCAACCGGAAAAATAAATTCTGAGCACTATTATTTGCTTGAATGGAGAAATGTCCAAGAGGGTAAGATAGATGAAGGTTTGGCACATGTATACTACGGCTGGCCTG
>DAIUCB010000068.1:0-11479 GCA_036846385.1 Bacillota bacterium
AAAATGTAAAAGACTGGGCTATAAGCAGAAACCGTTATTGGGGCACTCCGTTAAATATTTGGAAATGTTCCTGCGGTCACACAGCCTCAATAGGCTCGCGTGCGGAACTAAAAGAAAAAGCTATTGAAGATATTGATATAAATATAGAACTCCACAGACCATATGTGGATGATGTTCACCTAAAATGCGAAAAATGCGGAAGTACGATGACGCGCGTAAAAGACGTAATAGACTGCTGGTTCGACTCCGGGGCCATGCCGTACGCGCAATATCATTACCCATTTGAAAATGAGGAAATATATAAAGATCAATATCCTGCGGACTTTATATGCGAAGGAATAGACCAGACAAGAGGATGGTTTTATTCATTGCTGGCAATATCAACCTTCGTCAAGGGAAAATCGCCATACAAGAGAGTGTTGGTTAATGACCTCATATTAGATAAATATGGAAAGAAAATGTCAAAATCAAAGGGAAACACTGTTGATCCCTTCGAGCTGTTCGACAAATACGGTGCAGATGCATTGAGATGGTATTTACTTTACGTTTCTCCTGCCTGGTCACCGACTAAATTTGATGAGGAAGGACTCAAGGAGGTTTTGAGTAAATTCTTTGGAACAGTTAAAAATGTTTATACCTTCTTCGGATTATATGCAAACACGGATTCAGTGAATCCAAAGGAATTTTTCGTTGAATATAAGGATAGACCTGAGCTTGACAGATGGATAATATCAAAATACAACAATCTTGTTAAATATGTAAGAGAAAGTATGGGTATATATGATTTGACAAAGTCTGTAAGAGCTATTCAGGAATTTGTCAATGAAGATTTGTCAAACTGGTATATAAGACGTTCAAGAAGGAGATTCTGGGCTACTGAGCTGACAGAGGATAAAAAGGCTGTTTACAATACAACCTATGAAATATTAGTCGGAATAGCACAGCTGACAGCACCATTTGCACCATATCTGTCAGAGGAGATATACAGAAACCTCACAGGAGAAGCTTCGGTACATTTGAGCTATTATCCTGAAGCGGATGAAAGACTGATTGACAGCAATGTGGAAATGAGAATGGATCTTGTTAAAAATCTTGTAAAGCTTGGCAGAGCATCAAGAGAAAATGCTAAAATAAAGGTAAGACAGCCGATAAGCAGAATTCATATAGACGGTAAATACAAGGAGCTTATTTCAGATTTAGTACCTCTTATAATGGAGGAGCTGAACGTTAAGGAAGTAATATTCGAACATGATTTAAGCGAATTTATGGATTACTCCTTAAAGCCGAACTTCAAGCTGGCAGGACCAAGATTGGGTCAAAATGTTAAATCATTTGCAGGAGTATTGGCCAAAGCAAATGCAATGGAAATAATAAGTAAGGTACAATCCGGACAAAAATTCAATCTGGAGGTAAACGGTCAAACAGTAGAGCTTGATGAGGAAATATTGGATATCCGTATATCGGCAAAGGAAGGCTATAATGTTTCTACGGACAATAATTTATTTACTATAATAGATACTAACCTTACCGAAGAGCTGGTGAATGAAGGCTATGCAAGAGAATTCATTTCAAAGGTTCAACAGATGAGAAAAAACAACGGATATGAAATGATGGATAAAATAAACATATTCTATCATGGAAATAATGAGATAGACAGTGCCGTTGAGATGTTTATGAGCTTCATAAAAAGCGAAACATTGGCTGTTTCGGTTGAAAAATCAGAAGCATCCGACATGGAGCTTCAAAACCTGAACGGTATTGACACAGGTATGAAGCTGGAAAAAATAAGCTGATAAGATTAATGTACCCCATGCTATTGTATAAGTATATACCATAGCATGGGGTATTTGCTATTTCATCGTTATAATTGAATAATGTAGATGAAATCTAATTTCTCGACTCAAAGCCATTGAAAAATTAAAACAATTTATTATTGCTGCCATTTATTCATATGGACTTTAGTTTTGTCAAACCTATCTATCGGTTCCTTTGTTTCAGCAGGATATCCTAACGACACAATTGAAAATGGTATTATATGTTCCGGTAAATTAAGCAATTCCTTCATTTGCGTAACTATATCATCATTGGGATAAACTCCGAGCCACACAGAGCCTAATCCAAGTTCAGTTGCCATCAGCAGCATATTTTGAGTAGCAGCAGAGCAATCCTGTATCCAAAATTTCTTTATCTTTTCATTTGATAAATCACTGCAAACAACAATTGCACAATTTGCTTCCGGGAGCATTCCGGAATAGGGGTGAAACTTTGTAATATCACTAAGTAAACTTTTATCCTTTAAAACAATAAATTGCCAGGGCTGCTCGTTATGTGCCGAAGGTGCAGCCATTCCAGCTCTGATTATCTTTTCTGTCATAGCTTCTGATATTTCTTGATTTGTATATCTTCTTATGCTTCTTCTTTTAAAAATAATATCCATGTTGTTTCCTCCTCTGATTTAAATCTGTACTCTGCCTTCAAAATTCTGGTGCGTTTCTTAAAGTACTTTAAACATTGTAATGAATAATATTTATTATGCAATTCATTATATTATATCCCACGCGTATTTTCAATAATCTTAATCTTACATAAACAATCTAAATTGCTGGATATATACATAAATAAAAAACATATTGTTTTTTACAGCTTTAGGGTGTATAATATAAGAACATGATAATTTTAACAAAATAGAAACCGATTTCTATGAGGTAAGATATTTTTTTATTCAGAATAGAAAACGATTTCTAAAAATATAGGATCGGAGATATAATTATGTTGAAGGATTTAGATAATTTAGAGGTTTTGCACAGAAACCGAATTGACAGCAGAGCATATTTTATTCCTTACGATAACAAAAATTCTGCATCAACCTTTGTCAGAGGCAAATCAAAAAGCTTCAAGCTGCTGAACGGTACATGGAAGTTTTTTTATTCCGATTATCCTGCTCAGTCACCGTATAGCTTTTATGAACAAAGCTACGACATATCAGGCTGGGATGACATAACAGTACCGGGCAGCTGGCAGCTGCAGGGCTATGGTTACCCTCACTATACAGATTTAATTTACCCTTTTCCCATAGATCCTCCAAAGGTGCCCTCCAAGAATCCCACAGGCTGCTACAGAAGGAGCTTTACAGTGCCTCAGAATTGGTTAGACAAAAGGATTATATTGAGGCTTGAAGGTGTAGACAGCGGCTTCCACCTTTGGATAAACGGCAGCTTTGTAGGCTACAGTCAGGGAAGCAGAATGCCATCGGAATTTGATATCACAGAGCTCATACATATTGATGAAGAAAATTCTCTGTCAGTCAGAGTTTATCAATGGACTGACGGCTCATATCTCGAGGATCAGGATATGTGGTGGCTATCGGGAATATTCAGAGATGTTTCTCTGATAGCAAGAGAAAAGGTACATATAAATGATTTTTTTATCAAGGCAAATTTAGATGATGACTGTATTCACGGAGCTTTGATTATTGACGGCTGCATAAAAAATACATCTGTCAATGACGGCTCCTTCAGGGTAGAATATGAGCTGTACGATGACTCTGCTTTAATAGCAGGAGAATATAAAGACAGTATCTATGTAAGCGGCAACTCCTTTACAGAATTTAATATTTGTACAGAAATTAAAAATCCGAAAAAGTGGAGCGCAGAATCTCCAAATTTATATACGCTGCTTATTATTCTAAAGGCTGCAGACGGAAGGGTTATAGAGGTAATACCTCAAAGAGTCGGCTTCAGAAGAATTGAACTTAAAAACGGGAATTTCCTCGTAAACGGTGTTCCTATTATGCTCAGAGGCGTTAATCGCCATGAGGTTCATCCTGATTTGGGAAGAACGGTCAATTATGACCATATGGTCAGGGATGTAAAATTGATGAAGCAGCATAATATCAATGCTGTCAGAACCTCCCACTATCCAAATGATCCGAGATTTTACGATCTTTGCGACATATACGGTCTTTATGTGATGGATGAGGCTGATTTGGAGTGTCACGGCTTTGAAGCAATAGGTCGCTATGATATGATTACAAATGATCCCCAATGGGAGTCATCCTATGTTGACAGGGCTGTAAGGATGGTTGAAAGAGATAAAAATCATCCGTCTATAATTATGTGGTCTCTCGGCAATGAGTCCAGCTTTGGCTGTAACTTTGAGGCAATGGCAAAATGGATTCATGACAGAGATAAAACCAGGCTTGTGCATTATGAAGAGGACAGAGAGGGCAAGGTTGTAGATGTAATCAGCTCAATGTATTCAAATCATCAAAAAATGGAGGAGTTCGGCAATCTGGAAAATATGGATAAGCCTCACATTTTATGCGAATTCGGTCATGCTATGGGCAACGGACCGGGAGGTGTAAAGGAATACTGGGAAATCTTCAATAAATATAAAAGGCTGCAGGGAGGCTTTATTTGGGAATGGGCTGACCACGGACTCAGACAATATACCTCCGACGGGCGACAGTATTTTGCATATGGAGGAGATTTCGGCGATTATCCCAACAATTCCAACTTCTGTTGTGACGGGCTTGTCATGCCTGACAGAACACCGAGCCCCGGCTTGATTGAGTATAAAAAAATAATTGCTCCGGTAAAAATTGAAGAAGAGGATATACAAAAAGGTAAAATTAAAATAACCAATCTTTATGACTTTATAAGCCTGAAGGATTTCAATCTGAATTACAGTGTCGTAGGTGACGGAAAAATATTCGAATCGGGCAGTCTTGCATTGCCTGATATATTGCCTCACTGCACTGAAGCTGTGATGATACCTATATCAAAGGACAAAAGATATAGCTTATATACCGAGCTGTGGCTCAATGTGGAAATAGCTACAGACAAGGATTGCTTGTGGGCTGAAAGAGGTCATATAATTGCATGGGATCAAATCAAGCTGCCTTTTGCAGATATAGTAAGTAATAATGTTGGTATTTCCGAGATGGAAAGGCTGAAGATTGCTGTTGATAACAGCTGCAGTACAGTGATTATCGGCTCTGACTTTGAATATATCTTTGATAAGCTTAAGGGAGAGCTTACCCAATTGTCATATAACAATACACCGGTAATGATTTCAGGACCTGTATTGAATCTGTGGAGAGCTCCGATAGACAATGATATGTATGTTGCCGGTGAGTGGAAGAAAAAGAGCCTCAACAATTTGCTCCACAGGCTTGACGATGTAAGGATTAAATCTGAGGATAAATATGTAATTATTGATTTATTAAAATATATATCTCCGCCAAACGGTGATTGGGCAGTAGAGCTGAGAGAATGCTACAGAATTTACGGCAGCGGAGAAATAACCCTAGAGTCAAAGGGTCATCCAAAGGGGAGACTGCCGGATTCCTTCCCAAGGATCGGATATGAAATGAGGTTGCCGTCAGATATGCAAGGAGTAGTCTGGTATGGACGGGGACCCGGTGAAAGCTATATTGATTCAAGGTCAGCTAATTTGGTGGGATTGTATGAAAAAAATGTAGATGAGCTGTTTACAGATTATGTATATCCGCAGGAAAATGGAAACAGAACTGATGTAAGGTGGCTTACTCTCAAGGATAAGAGAGGAACAGGCTTGTTTTTCGGAACAGAGGATGCTTTTAATTTCAGTGCATTTAATTATTCGAAAGAAGATATTGAAAATGCAAAGCATACCACGGATTTGACCAAAAGAGACTATGTTAGTCTTTATGTTGATTACAGACATCACGGCTTAGGGAGCAACAGCTGCGGACCTGTTCCGCTGAAGGAGCACAGCCTGATACCTGAGGATTTTAGCTTTATGTTCAAATTCAGACCATTTTCCGCTGAAACTGATTCACCCTTTATAATTTACAGCGAAAAAGTTGAAATATAGGAGGAGCAAATGGATAAGCTTATAAAGAAATTTAAAATAAATTCTAAAAGTGCACCATATTATTTTCTGCTCCCTGTTATAGTTGTATTTGTAATATTTATTGTTTACCCAATCATTAAATCATTTTTGCTCAGCTTTTATGAGTTTAAGGCAGGCGAATACAATTTTGTTGGGCTTGATAATTATATTAATCTTTCAAAGGATGCTATATTTCTGAAATCACTGTTCAATACCTTTGTGTATTTGATAATACAGGTTCCGATAATGGTTTTTTTATCGTTAGTTATGGCATACTTGCTGGACCAGGCATTTTTAAAGCTCAAGGCAATTTTTCGAGTATCGGTGTTCTTGCCTGCTATCACCAGTTTGATAGCATATTCGCTGGTATTCAAGCTTTTATTGAACAATGAATATGGTCTGGTTAATTATCTGCTGAAGCTGGTAGGAATCGACGGAGTTAATTGGCTTAACGGTCCGATAAGCTCCAAGGTATCAATTATGATTGCAATCACATGGAGATGGACAGGATACAACATGGTAATTATGCTGGCAGGACTCCAGCGAATACCACATGAAATATATGAGGCAAGTGATATTGACGGTGCAAACAGGTTTCAAAAATTTATGATGATTACTCTGCCTCTTATGAAGCCGATTATTTTGTTTTCGGCAATAACCTCTACAATCGGCACACTGCAGCTCTTTGATGAATCATATATTTTGACTGACGGAGGGCCTGATGGTGCTACTATTACAGTTGCTCATTATTTGTATAATAACGGCTTCAAGTATATTAAGTTCGGCTATGCGGCTGCTATCAGCTATGTGCTTGTTGTTATAATCGCAGTCTTGTCATATTTGCAATTTAAGGTAGGGGAGGCTAAGGACTGATGAAGAAAAAAAGAAATCCAAGCGAAGCTTCTTTGCTTACTAAATGTTTATCATATTTATTTTTGATTATAGCGGTTTTTATATCATTATTTCCATTTTATCTGATGTTTGTTTCTTCGACTTTGAAAACAGGGCAGATTTTGAGTATACCTCCAAAGCTCAGCATAGGCACAAATCTGATGGAAAATCTGGCAAACCTGAGTGATAAAATGAATGTTACAAGGGTAATGTTCAATTCAGTATTTGTTTCGGTTGTTTACACGGTTCTCACATTGATTATTAACTCTATGGCAGGCTATGCACTGGCTAAGTTTAAGTTTAAGGGTAAAAATATAATTTTTGCATTAATTATGGGTACTATGATGATTCCGGCCCAGGTGCTGTATATCCCTCAGTTTACCATGATGACTGCAATCGGATGGGCCGATAAATACAGAGCTGTTATTGTGCCTGCCTTGGCAAATGCCTTCGGTATATTTCTGATGAGGCAAAATATGATATCCTTTCCTGATTCTCTGGTAGAATCGGCAAGAATAGACGGCTACGGAGAGTTTGCTATATTTTTCAGAATCGTTATGCCAAATATGAAGCCGGCATTGGGAGCCTTGGGCATATATAATTTTTTATCTCAATGGGGAAGCTTTATGTGGCCGTTGATTATACTCAGCACTAAGGATATGTATACCTTCCCGGTTGCCCTTGCTTCTCTTGATGGTCTTATGTACAAGGATTATGGTATGATGATGCTGGGAGCCAGCATATCCACAATACCTATTTTAATTATGTTCCTGCTGTTCCAGAAGCAGTTTATTTCGGGACTGATGGGAGGAGCCCTCAAGGAATAAAAATAATAATCGATATTAAATATTTATTGATTTATGAGTAAATATTTTAATATAATAAAGAAAAGGAGAGTGTAAGAATGAAAAGAATATTAGCTTTAATATTAGTTTTGGTACTTATGATTTCTTTAGTCGGCTGCGGTACTAAAAGCCCGGATACTTCAAACAAAACAGGCGAAATATCAGGTAAGATTGTAGTTTGGAGCTGGGACGTTGCAGCAAAATCATTGGAGGATGCGGCTGTTGAATTTAAGAAGCTCCATCCTGATGTTACCGTAGAAATTGAGGATTTAGGGACAGAGCAGGTTTATGAAAAGCTTCTGACCAGATTGGCAAGCAAAACAGGTCTGCCTGATGTTGTAACAATGGAGGGTGCTTTAATAGCAACCTATGCGGCAAAATTCCCAAAAGGATTTGCTGATATGACCAAATATGTAAAAACAGAGGATTTTCTTCCTGTAAAAATAGCCGAGGTTACATCAAACGGTAAGCTGGTAGGATTTCCTTGGGACGGAGCTCCCTGCGGACTTTTCTACAGAGCAGATTTGTTTGAGAAGGCAGGAATTAATCCTGAGAGCATTAAAACCTGGGATGATTTTATAAAAGAGGGAAAGAAAATGGAAGCGATCGGTGTTAAAATGATGCCATTGGCAGCTTCTAAAAACCCAACCTTCTTTGAAATGCTTTATGAACAAACAGGCAGCTATTTATTTGATGAAAAAGGAAATACCACAGTTAATACCGATAAAGGTATTAAAGCAGGTACTACTCTCAAAAAGCTTTATGATGCAAACATAACCTTTGATAACACAGATTGGGACGGCTTGGTTTCAGCTACAAAGGAAGGCAAAATTGCAACCGTACCTACAGCTGTTTGGTGGGCAGGTACACTGATTGATGAAGTAGAGGAAAGTGCAGGAAAATGGAAGGTAATGCCTCTTCCTGTAATTGAAGAGGGACTCAATTTCGGAGCAGTAAACGGAGGTTCAAATATATTAGTGCCTGAGGATGCTCCAAATAAGGCAGCTGCAATTGAATTTGTAAAGTTTGCAATGACAGATATCAAAACACAGATTAATGCCTTCAGCAAATATGGACTTTATCCGTCCTATAAGCCGGCTTATAAGGATCCTGTATTTGATAAAGAGGTAGAATATTTCGGCGGTCAAAAAATTTGGAAATTCTTCGCCGAAATAGGAGATAAAGTACCGAGTATTAACTATACAGAAAATTATGATGAAGCTAACGATCACTTTAAAGATGCTCAAGCCAGAATTTTAATTAAGGGTGAGGATGTTAAGGCTACACTGGATGAACTGCAAAAAACCTATGTAGGCAAATTCGGTAAATAAAAGATAAACAATAAATATGCAACTATTTTGACATGAGGTGGAGTATGGCTACTACGATTCATGATATTGCAAGAATATCAGGTGTTTCTGCTGCAACGGTATCCAGAGTATTAAACAATAATTATCCGGTTAAGAAGGAGACCAGAGAAAAGGTTGAAGGAGTAATAAAGGAGCTGGGATATAAGCCCAATGAAATTGCAAGGAGCTTAATCCTGAGAACCACTTCAAATATCGGAGTGGTAGTACCCGGTATTACCAACCTTTTCTTCCCTACCATTGTAGAGGAAATCAACAGAACACTGGTAAACGAGGGCTTTATAATATCCCTGTTTACCACTGACGGATATCCGAAAAATGAAAAGAATGTTATAAACAGCATTATCTCCAGAAATATGGATGGAATTATTTTAATAGATCCAAGTGTGGAAAATCTGGAAAACGGGTACTTATCAGATGTCAGCAAGCGTACTCCTACCATAATAGTTAACGGTATGACAGATAGCTGCAGCATGAACTTTATATCCTATAACGAGGAGGTAGGTACAAGGGAGGCCTTTAATTATCTTTTGTCACTCGGACATGTAAATATTATGTTTGCAAGAGGGGAAAAAAGCTTATCCTATGACCTCAAGGAAAGGGTATACAGAGATTTTATAAAGGAAAAGGGACTGAAATACTCAAGAGTAATTTCAGTCGGAAAAGGAAATACATTAGATGTTATAGAGGAAACAGAAAATATTATAAATGAATGGATAAGAGATGGTCATGACGCAACGGCAGTATTTGCATGTAATGATTTTATGGCAGTAGGTATATTAAATGCCTGCAACAATGCAGGAATCAAGGTACCTGAGGATATTTCCATCATTGGCTTTGATAATACAATCATATCTAAAATCAGTAATCCGAGACTGACTACAGTAGATTTGAATATGAAATATATAGGAGAAAAGGCTGCAACAGAAATATTATATATGATTAGGAACAAGCTTTTGAGTGTCGATAAAATTTCCTTTGAAACAAAGCTTGTGTACAGAGAAAGCTGCGGCAGAAGCAAAGGATAACAGTATGAAAATATATAACGATAAGCATTATGATGCAGAATGCATAGTTATGGAAAAAAGTAATATCAGGCTTAAAATTTTGCCTCAAATCGGCTTTAAAATATCATCCTTGACATATAAGGACAAGGAGCTTTTATTTCAGCCGGTAGATTTAAAATACAAGCAGCCTGTATATATGGATTCCTTCAGCAGCTATGATACTTCGGGTATGGATGAAATGCTTCCCACCATCGACAGCTGCATAGATGAATACGGACAGCTCCTGCCCGATCACGGTGATGTATGGAGTCTGCCTTGGTATATAGAGATATCTGATGACAGAAGCTTTATTACAGGAAGAGTTATTCTCAGGAGCATGCCTCTGGCATTTGAAAAAAAGATTGCCATGATTGAGGATAACTTGATTAGAATGGATTATACGGTTAAAAATCTTTCTATGAAGGAACAATATTTTTTGTGGGCTCTCCATGGTCTTAATAATTATGATGATGATACATATATAATATTGCCTGATGGTGTAAAAAGAGTATTGGATGTAATAAATAATGAAATAATAGAAGATAATTTGGACAATTTGAAGGATTTAAGCAAATACGAGGACGGAAAAGCATACAAGTTCTATGCCGCAGATGAATTAAGCAGTGGTATTTGCGGTCTTTATTACAAAAATTTAGGATTGGAATATTTAATAAAATTTGATAAAAATATTATTCCCTACCTTGGCGTATGGATAACAAAGGGTGGCTTTAAGGGAGAATATAATTGTGCATTGGAGCCTTCAAACGGCTTCTATGACAGTCAGGCAGCAGCAAGGGAAAGAGGAAAATGTGAAAAAGTAATGCCCTTGGAGGAAAAAAGCTGGACAGTTTATATAGAAATCAGAGAAACGCGGAGGAATAGCTTATGAAAATAATAAAGCTTAAGTCGGAGAGGGAAAATGACTATGGATATTAACTGCCTGAAGACTGAGTTTTTTAAAATATATGGTGAGGGAGAAGCAGATATATTCTTTTCACCCAGCAGAATAAATTTAATAGGTGAGCATATCGATTATAACGGCGGAATGGTTATGCCCTGTGCTACCTTGTTAGGGACCTACGGAGCAGTAAGAAAGCGCAGTGACAATATAGTAAGGCTTGCTTCGGCTAATTTTGATATAAGAGCAGAAGCTGATATATGTGATTTGAAATATGATGCTGAACATGGATGGGCAAATTATGCCAAGGGAGTGATATATCATATTTTAAAGGCAGGCTATAGCGCAGGAGGAATGGATATTCTGGTAAGCGGAAATATTCCTCACGGTGCAGGGCTTTCCTCATCGGCCTCTCTGGAGCTTTTAATCGGCGAAATGGTAAATGTCCTTTTTAACAAGAGTGCTATCAACAGGATTGAATTAGCAAAGCTTTGTCAGGAGGCAGAAAACCAATTTGTCGGTGTCATGTGCGGTATAATGGATCAGTTTGCATCGCTG
>DAIUCB010000069.1:0-11465 GCA_036846385.1 Bacillota bacterium
ATCAAGCCCTTCAAATGATTTGTGTGTTCCGCTGTCTGCCCAAAACGTACAATTTCCGGAGCAGTGATAGGTAACCATAAGAGTAGGCCTAATTTTATGGCAGAAGCTTATCAGGGCAATTGTTTCCGGCTCACTGTTTGGATAATATCCTTTAAACCTGTCTGAGCATGGTATATCGGTTCCGGGAACACAAACCCTTATATCCCAATTACCATCATCAAAATTCTTGTTCAAATCAACGCCGTTAGCATTAGCCTTCCAAAAGGTGTGATCTTCGCCCCAAATTTTCATAGTTTTTAATTTTTCATAATTCGCAGAAGCTTTGATACCGTTGTGAACTATATTCAGGCCATCAGGGTTGACAACCGGGATAAAAAACATATTTACCTCATCTATTATTTTTTTTACATTATAATATGATAATCTATTATTTTCACTATAATGATAACAATAATAATCCATCATCTTCATACACAGCATTACAGAAAAATCCTCTCTGGCATGAATACCGCCCGTAAAAAGAACAGAAGGCTTTTCATTTCTGTCACTGCTGCTTAACCTTAATGCAATCAAATCTCTGCCCTCAACCGATTTACCTATTATTTCCTTGCTTAAAATATGCTTATATTTTATCGTAAGCATATCAATATCACTATAAATTTTATTTAAGTAATATGTATCAGTGGTATCAACTATAAAATTATTCATAATCACTCATCCTTAGTTTTATAAATATATTATAATGTAAACAGAGATGATTATACAAATTTTTTGAGTAAAATGTAAATTACTTTTTTAAAATATATGCATACATATATATAATAGGCAAAATGCATGTATTGAAAATAACTGTATTTAGTGATATAATATAATGAATTAAAGAAGAGGAGTTGATTATAGTGTTATTTAATAATTTTAATGTTGACACAAAGACCTTAAGGATAATAAGTTTGATTATAACATTAATAGGAATAATATTTATTCTTGCATCAGATTATATAGGAAGCTTAGCTATCAGAATAGCAATGGTGGCAATATTTATCCTTTGTTTATTTAACCTGAAAATATCATATCCTTTTTTATCTACGGCGGAGAAAATAAATATGCTGTTAGGTATTGCAGGAACAGTTTTAATTTTTATAAAGCCTCATTTAACCATGTTTATAATCGGTACAGCTCTTCTTTTGATATCTGTACCTAATTTATACAGGGTATTTAAAAACAGAGATTATTCAGATAAAGTGATGCTTATTATTTCAGCAATGGGTGCATTGTTTTCTGTTTACTGCATAATAAACAGCGGATCAGCATTGAACACTGTAATAATTATCATCGGTATAGCATTTGTGATACTTGGCTGCTTAATACTGTTTGAAACCTTCAATATAAACAGAGAATCGAATAAATACGCAATGTATGGACAAGAGGATCAGGAGGAACATCGTTTTGAAAATACAGAGGATATGTAATTAATAGGGGTAGCGTTATTGTTTTTTATTATGTAACATTTCTGTAATGTTAGGACGATAAACATATGTTATATTATATACATGAAGCATGTTGGCACCACACTGTGAATATTACAATAGTATTACAGTCTAATCAATGCTGTTGACTACATATTGTCATGGTGTTATAATAGTATAATCGTTGTGCTGACACAATGAAAGGTATTGGGGACCTTATAACACCCGAAAACAAAATTCATAGGAGGAAATAAAGAATGAAAAAAGTATTATCACTTGTATTGGTAATAGCTATGATATTATCAAGCATGAGCGTTGCATTCGCAGGAACATTGAATGATATAGCTGATAATGACTATAAAAAAGCAATTGAAACTTTAGTTGCTTTGGGAATAGTTACAGGCTATGAAGACGGTACTTACAGACCGGAAAAAACAGTAACAAGAGCAGAAATGGCTAAATTAATGGTTCAGGCTCTTGGATACGGAGACTTGGTAGCAGGTTCAAAAAGTAACTTTTCTGATACTAAAGGACACTGGGCAGATCCATGGATAGCACTGGCTGCTGGTAAAGGTATTGTAGTAGGAACAGGAAACGGTAAATTTACTCCTGACAGAACAGTATCTTATGATGAAATTTTCACTATGTTAGTTAGAGGTTTAGGATATACTGATGACTGCAACGAGTTAAAAGGTATGACTTGGCCTACAAATTTCAAGGTTAAAGCTGCTGAATTAGGAATTACTAAAAGTGTTAAGTTAAATTCTACAGGAGCAGACAGAGGCGGAGTTGCACAGGCTATAGCTAATGCATTGGAAGCTACATTAGTAACAGTTGATACTGATGGAAATGTAAAATATATAGTTGACAAGAAAAATAACGGCATAGAATTATTGAGCAGAATAGCTACTCTTAATGAAGAGTTCAAAGTAACTACTTCAGTATTAGATCCTAAAAATAAAAACTATGCAGGTAAATTAGTTGATTTGGAACCATATATGTTCCAGGAATTAAAAGTATATCTGAACAAAGATGATGAAGTTGTTTATGTAAAGGGAACAAATTCATTAGTTATTGACGGAACAATCGACAGTGTTACTACAGCATCAGGTATAACTACAGTAGCAGTTGAAGATACAAACGGAAAAATTCAAAAAGTGAAATTTAATGAAGTTGGTAATGTTTCAGATGATGTTTTTGAAAACGGAGCAATCAGAACAAGAAGCAAAACATATGCTTCATTAGAAGATAGTGAAACTATAAAAATTGTTGCAAATGATACTTCAGGAAACGGTAAGATGGAAGGCAGCGAAGTTGTAGGATTTGTTCTTACACAACAGACTAAGGTTGCAAGAATAGAAAAAGAATATGTAAAAGACAAAGCTAAATTAGATATATTCTCATTACCTGTAGACAGCAGCGATGATGTTGATCTTGATGCAATAAAAGTTACAGGAGCTGTAGATTCATTAGAAGATATTAAAGTTAACGACGTAGTTGTTGAATATAAATCTGATGATGCATCTGCAACAAAATTGGTTGTTTCAAGAAACACTGTTGAAGGTAAAATAACAAGAGTTGACGGATCTAAATTCTATATTAACGGAACTAAATACGCTTTAAGCGGAACACCAAACTGCATACTTGCTACAGATTTAGCACTTGGTGATGAAGGAGTATTCTATTTAGACCATAATAAAGATTTAGTAGACTTTAACGGTGAATCACAAGGACCTAAATCATATGCAGTAGTTATAGGTACAGCTAACGGTACAACTACAACTAAATTCGGTTCAAAATCAATAGATGATTATCCACAGGTTAAACTTGCTACACAAAAAGATGAAACAGTAGTACTTGATATATATGCAAAAATTAATACTTCAGGTACTGTAACAGGTTCAGCTAAGCTTGACGGAAGCGATATGTTTACAGGAACAAGCTTAAATGTAACAGGTATAGCTGCAAATGATTTAATCAAATACAGCTTAAATTCTGACGGAAAAGTAAACAAAATAGAAAAAGTTGCTTTATCAACTTTAACAGATGTAGATACAACAAAATCTACATTCAAATTAGCATCAAATGCTGTAGTATTTGATTCAGGCGATGATTATGCAGTTGTTAACTCTGACAGACTTAAATCAGAAATTGACGGCAAGGCAGTTTACAATTCTAACGGACAAATCGAAGTTTTAGTAACTTCAGACGTTAAAGCAGGCAGCGTTACAACATTTGCTTATGTAACTAAAGTTAATGCCGGATACAATGCAAAGGGTGACGAAGTTCAGGTTATCGTAGCATACATGGACGGAGCTAAGAAAGATCCTGTTTACACAGATGAAACTGGTGTAGTAGGTAGTCCTAAGAAAGTTTACGGATTTGAATTAGACGGAGATGTTATTACAAATGCTCCTTTAGCTACCGGAACAACATCAGTTACAGCAAGTGCTATCAGTACTTCATCTAACATGATTCAGTTACCTGGTAAGGGCTGGACACCATTAGCTGAAAAAGCTACTATTATCGGTGTTGATTCTACAGGAGCTGTAAATGATTTAAGAGATTTGTATGACATTGAAGTAGGAACAAATGCAAGCGTATTAGATTACTATCTCAATTCAGACGGAGAAGTAGCTTTAATAGTTATTCACGAATAAAAAATAAAAATAAAAAATACTGCTGATTAATCAGCAGTATTTTTTAGTCAGATTAATGACAAACCCGCTTTTTTAGCGGGTTTTCATATTTATAAATAAAGTTTTAAATATATAAATTTTTATTTAGTTAAATTAATTTTTTATTGATATTCCAATAAAAGTTCAAAAGAACATTAAAATAACCACCCAATATGGTGGCAATCTTCTTAATGTTGTAAGCCGCTGCGGTCAGCAGGCATTGCTCTTTTATTTTTTCAAGACCCCTGAATCGGGCATAGCGAAATCCATGCAATTCTTTTAAATCTGCGAACGCACGTTCTATTGTTTCCTTTCTTCTTTGATAAATTCTTTTACCAAGATCTGTCTTTTCCTTAAACCTATCGATTCAGTCAAGTATTCTTGCCATACATGTCTTCTTATTGTTCTGATGTGTTTATTTATCATAAATACACTTTTCTCTATTTAGACATTTATCACAAATCTCTTTTCGACTGCAGTATTCTTTGTATCCTTCTCTAGTTGTAGTTTTGTAGCTTAAAGTACTTCCTTCTTTACAAACATACACGTCATGATCTTCCACATAAACAAAATTTAACTTACTCATCTTACCAACTGGCTTTGGACCAAGTCTTCTTGCTATTGCTGCAGTTACTCCTAATTCTTTTAACCCTTTAGCTATTGCTGCTGTATAATATCCTGCATCTGCTCCAAAATACTTTACTTCATATTTTTCTTTTAATCTTTTTATTATTCCTAAAAATGGTACTGCATCATTTATTGCTGCTGTGGTTGGTAACACACTTGCTATTAATTATTTTCTCCATCTACTGCCATATGATTTAAGTAAAAGAAACCCTTTGACTTTCTCTCTCTAAACATATATCCACTGTCTGAATCTGTGGTACTTACTTTTCTATCTTTTATTTCAGGAGTTTTTTCGTTTTTTTTTAATTCTTTTTGTCCATGAACTTCTCTTGCTTCATTTATTGCCTTCTCTAATTCATCTATGTATTCTGGTATAGCTACTTCCACTTGTTCATTTGTAAATTTCCCAATGTTTGCATTTGCTTTTATATGAGTTGAATCTACATACATTATTTTGCCTGATATTAGTTTATGGGTGATTGCTTGTTCTACTATTATGAAGTAGCGGGAATATACCATTGGTGTTTTGTCAGGAATCCTTTTATTTCATCGGGTCATACAAACTCCGCCTGGACTTGGAACCTATTCCCTATAGAATGTCACGAATATAATATAAAAGCATAAGATAGAAACATAGACTTGAAACCTTGTCTATAAATATTATATGAGGTGTAATAAGAATGAATGAAATTAATAAGGATCAATTAATACAAGCAGAAGAAAATTTAAATATAGCTACAGTGGGTGACGATATTTATCATGATTTAACCTTACCATCAAATGTCATTGGTAGAATAATGTATCGAAAGTTAAATAACCAGAATGTTATTGAAATATATGCTGATGGATCTTATAGAGGCATTAAAGGTACAGCTACAATAGGTATTTTGCCTGAAGGATTTAGACCAACAGCAGTTTCAAGTATTTTTGGATATGCCGAAAATAATACAGCATGGAGTATAAACGATCTTTTCATTTATCCTGACGGTACAATGCTAATTCCTGCCGGAGCAAATGATCAAATGAGAGGATACGCATTCTTTGGAGTTATTAGGCTATAAGTTATTATTTTGCCCCAGACATAAAGTCTGGGACTGTTTTGTTTATAAAATAAAACTCTGGCTATGAAGAGAAATCAAGAGATTTAGCTACAAGATGATATAGTAAATGTTCAAATGACTTTGAAAGAGTATTTAAGACCCGGTTAGGGTGAACTAGCAAAGAAAAGCAAATAAACAACCACTTTAGCAGTAGTGAGTAGAAATATGCTGTTAGAAAACTATTCAGTGAACCTTAAAGCTTAAGCATGTACGCCTTTATAGGGCTAGAGAAAACCACAACTAAGCCATAGTTATGATTAAGATTTTTTCAAATAAATTCTTCGCTGCTTATAACTATTATTCCGTTTTCACGAAGAAGCTTTACGGTTATTCCCTCTCCTTTAATCAAATTTTTGTTAAATGTACCGTCATATATATAATTGCTTCCGCAGGACGGACTTTTTTCCTTGAGGATTGCTTTTTTAATATTATATTTTTTTGCAAGTGATAAAACCTTATCGGCACCTTCTTTGAAATTTCTAGTTTTATCCTCTCCTTCAGAATTAATAACCTTATTATCTATTATTTCACAGGGCAGTCTCGGCACCTCCAAGCCGCCCATTATTTCAGGGCAGACCATTAATGCTTTCCCGCTATCAACCAGTTCCTTAACTTTTTCCGATATAAAGACTTTGCCATCGTAACGGCTTTTGACTCCGCAAAGGCAAGAACTGACTATATATTCATAATTATTGCTCATATGCTACCTCAACTATTATTTATTCAGCAGGTTTAGATATCTTGTTATAATCTATACTGTCATAGTTATATCCCATACCTGTTATTGTTACATTCATCAGATTATGATCATAAAGTAAATCCATATCCTCTCCGACAGTATTATCTTGATTGATAATTCTTATCACCGGTCTCATAATATTTTCAGGATAGTTTTTAATTACGACACCAATGCTGCCGACACTAAGCTTAACAAAGGTTCCTAAAGGATAGGCAACTATATTTTTTAAGAATTTGCATAATATGTCATAATCGAAATGGCTGCCTGCACAGCCCATAATATATTCTATAACCTCACTTGGGAAACAGGTTTTTCTATAAGAACGGTCTGATGTCAGAGCATCGTAAACGTCGCATATGGCAAGAATTTTACCGTACAAATGAATATTGCCATTTTTACGGCCGTAAGGATAACCTGATCCATCTAGCTTTTCATGATGATTTTCTATTCCTCTTAGTATATCATAGGAAACTAGATGCTCTAACTGTTTAACAGCATTTTTAGGATGTTTTTTCATTATTTCGAATTCTTCCTTTGTAAGCATTTCCTTTTTATTGATTATTTCCAAAGGAATCAGCATTTTGCCGATATCGTGGAATAGACCGGCTACTCCCAGCTCATGGAGCATATGCTCACTTAACCCAAGTGAGATACCTGTTGTAATACTGAGCACCGCTACGTTAAGGCAATGAAAATATGTATAACAGTCATGATTTTTAAATTCAATAATATTATTGGATAATTCCTTTTTGTTTAGAATATCTGCTATTAAGTCATCTACTACCTTTGAAATTTTTTTTACAGACAAAGTATTAATTTTACCGGTACAAGATTTAAACTCAGAAAATACTTCTTTAATCTCAGATACAGCTCTTGCTTCGAGCTTACTGTCTATAACAGGCTCAATAGAAATATCGTTAAATGCATCATTTTCAATATATGCACCTGCAATATCATGAAAGATTATTTTGTTAATGAAAACCTGATTCAGTACCTGACCCTTTGATAACAACAATGTAATAAGGTTTTTATCATCATCACAATACAAATTGATGTCTCTGGCTAAAACCATGCCCGGCTTTAGATGTTCTTTTGTAATAAATAACATATATGTGCTCCTAACATTAGTAAATATAAAATCCATTATATATTATAGCATAAAATTTGATTTTTTGCTATTTGTTTGTTTCTCTTACGGTAATATGATAATTCAAAAATCTCTACCTTAGGATAATAATATTTATAATTTAAATGTATTTTGTGATGCTGTTATATTTATTGAATCATAGGAATGCCCCATTGCGGTGATAGTTATATTCATAAATTTTTTATCATTATATAAATCTATAGCTTCTCCATAAGAGTTATCCTCATTGATTATCCGCACAATCGGTCTCATAATGTTTTCGGAATAATTTTTAACAACAATACCTATTATATTGTTGCTTAATTTTACATATGTACCTACAGGGTAAGCGACAATACTCCTTAAAAATGCCTTCAGTATATCATAATCAAAAAGTGTTCCGGCAGCTCCCATCATATACTCAATTACTTCATTGGGGAAGCAGGTTTTTCTATAGGAACGGTCTGAAGTAAGGGCATCATAAACATCACAAACAGCTGATATTTTACCGAATAAAGGGATGCTTTCACCCGTTTTTCCATGAGGATAGCCGCTGCCATTTATTTTTTCATGATGGCTTTCAATTCCCATTAATACATCGGGAGAAACTAAATTCCTTAATTGATTTATTGCATGCATAGGGTGGGTCTTTATTATTTCGAATTCCTCGGAGGTTAATTTTCCCGGTTTGTTGATTATGTCCAGAGGAATAAACATTTTGCCTATATCATGCAATATCCCACAGATACCAAGCTCATGAAGCTCATTCTCATCTAAGCCCAACGTAACTCCTGTAGAAATATTTAATATAGCTACATTAAGGCAATGCTGATACGTATAATCATCGTAATTTTTAAATTCCATAATGTTATGAGCCAGTCCTTTTTTAGGCAATATTTCCGCAGTAAGCTCATATACAATATCTGAAATTTGTTTTACCGACGCAGAATCAAGCTTGTTTTCTTGCTTTTTTAGTTTTGAAAATACTCCTTCTATTTCAGACAAGGATTTATCTTCAAGTCTTTTAGTTAAATAAGGCTGAAATGATATTTCCTTAGAAGGGATACTTTCAATATATATACCCGGAATATTATGATATAAAATTCTGTTTATATATACCTGGTTTAAAACTTCACCTTTATACAGTAAGGTAGAGGTTGTATTATCGGAATTGTAATATTCTATGTCTTTTGCTAAAATCATACCGGGTCGTATTATTTTACTTTTTATATATAGCATTTTTAACTCCTGGAAAAATTGAATATCATACATATTATACCACATTTATTAATTAATGGCTACATCAGAATATAAATTTTATAATGCATAAAAATAATACGAGTTAACTGTTATAGTGATTTTCAGCATACTTTTAAATATACATTTACTGAAAAGTATTTGTTATCAATGCCAAAACTGCTTAAAAATTATTAAGTAATAAATTAATTATTTTTTAAGTCTATTAATATTATTTAATAAGTTCATTAAAACAGAAGTTTTGTTCATGTAACAAGACAGTTATCCACAGCTGTGGATAGAATTGTTAACAACTCTTAAAGTTGTGAATATTAACAGTAAAATATGTCAAGCATTATTTTAAAATTGGACAATATTATTTATTGTTGAAAATGTAATAAAAATAATTAAAAAGGTATCCACATTGTGTCAACCGCTGTGGACAACTTAGTGAAATTATATCAATGAATTTAAAGTATAATTATAAGGATAAATAAAAAAAATTAACAGTGACATAGTTCGACATACTTACAGGATTATGTATTATATAATATAATTATTCCGGAAGTCGTTTGGGGGAATAAAGTCTAATAAAAAACTTGTATCGAGCGGTAAACATAAGATAAGTTTTATATAGTACTTATTTAGGGAATATTCGGGGGAATATTTGAACGGAAATAAAGTAATGATATCATTTTACAAGCAAGTAAAAAGACTTAATCACTGAGGGTTGATTAAGTCTTTTTACTTTTTAAATACACTAATTTAAGGAGGTGAAAGGGAGTATTTTTATATGTACTATAACTCAGGTTCGATTAACCCATAATTATTATCTTTTCTCTTATAAATTACATTTACTTCTTCGGAATCGGCATTTAGGAATACAAAGAAATTATGCTTCAGCAAATCCATTTGCAATATAGCTTCTTCTAAACTCATTGGTTTAATAGCAAATCTTTTTGTTTTAACTACCTTAAATTCCGTGTCATCTTCATCCTCTAATGGTTCAACATTTTCAAATTTTATGGATTCACTTGCGTGGCGTTTATCTTGAAGCTTTGTTTTATGTTTTCTGATTTGTTGTTCCAACGATTCGACTGCTTCATCTATAGAATTATACATGTCATCTGAATACTCTTCAACACGAGCTATTCTGCCATTGAAAGGAATAGTCACTTCTACCTTTTGAATTTTCTTTTCTACGCTAAGCACCACCTTAGCTTCTACATCCTGCTGAAAAAATTTGTCCAGTCTCTTTACTTTTCTTATTGTTGCCTCCTTTAATGCTTCTGTGAGTTGCATGTTTTTTCCATATATACTTACTTTCATGCAATCAACTCCTTTCAAGTTATTAATATTTTAGTATACAATAATATTACCCAAAAAAGCGTTTAGTAAACATATAATTATTGATTTCTGTCATATAAATTATTACCCTTTGAGTCAATGACAACAATAACAGGGAAGTCTTCCACATAAAGCTTATGTACTGCCTCTGTTCCCAAATCATCGTAGCATATTATCTCTTTAGATTTAACAGCTTTAGAAATAAGTGCGGCAGCTCCTCCTGTAGCAGCCAGATATACAGCGTTATACTTTTTTATTCCGTTTATTACCTCCTCAGATCTTATTCCTTTGCCGATCATTCCCTTTAACCCCCTTTCTAAAAGAGGAATGGTATATGAATCCATTCTATAGCTTGTAGTAGGTCCTGCAGGACCTATAACATATCCGGGCTTAGCAGGTGCAGGACCCACATAATAAATAGTCTGATCAGTAATATCAAAAGGTAAATCCTTACCATCCTCAATAAGCTTACATAATCTTTTGTGGGCGGCATCTCTTCCGGTGTATAAATAGCCTGTTAATAACAAATTATCACCTGCATGAAGATCCATAATAGTACTTGTATTTAATGGTAGCGATATTTTTTTTGTTTCCATTTGCAACCTCGCGATAAATTTTTTTCCTAATCGGTTGTATTTCATATGGTTACAGAACCATGTCTGTAGGCATGGCAGCATATATTGACTGCTGCAGGCATTCCCGCTATATGAGTCGCAAAATATTCTATATGGACTGCTAAGGCTGTAGTTTTTCCTCCAAGACCTGCAGGGCCGATGTCCAATTTATTTATCTCATTTAACAGCTCTTCTTCAAGCCGGGAATAATTATCATCAGAATTATGTTCTCCGATTTGTCTGGTTAAGGCTTTTTTTGCCATATATGCGCACTTTTCAAAGGTTCCTCCTATTCCGATTCCGACAACAATAGGCGGACATGGGTTTGGTCCTGCTTTTTTTACCGTATCAATTACGAAGTTTTTTATTCCTTCTACTCCGTCTGATGGTTTAAGCATTTTTACGGCACTCATATTTTCGCTGCCGAAGCCCTTTGGCGCAACCGTAATTTTTACCCTGTTTCCGGGAACAATATCTGTATAAATAATTGCAGGTGTATTATCCTTAGTATTTGTTCTGTTAAAGAGCGGAT